>DATFIH010000188.1:0-3957 GCA_035270205.1 Clostridia bacterium
GTAAAGACATATGGGCTTTCTAGTGTAAGTTTAAATGTTTTGAAGGAAAAGAACTTGATATATTTGCTGTTTTTTTCCTTTTTCATTTTCATAAAAAACACACGAAACAGCGGAAAGAATATTTGAATTTTTGCCAACAAACCGTTACCTTTGGGAGCCTTAATCAATAAAAGTTGTCCCATTCCGTCGTTGTGGGAAAACAACTTGTTAAAACCAAAACCAAAACATCTGGTGTTATTTATCGCCATTATTAACGTGTAATCATCGGCATAAGTGTTCCCGTTAATCTCTATTTTTGCTTTTATATGATGAATTTTGTATTCTTTGAAAACTTCCAAAAGGTAGGCAAAAAATTTAAATCTCTTTTTTCTTTTTATCTTGGTGCGGTAGCCTATTGGCGTAAACGTTCCACCTGCAACTACGTAAGCAAACATTGTGTCGTTTATACTGCCCATATCAACGCGTCTGATACGCTTATTCTCGGCGCTCAGTTTTTTAGCAAGACACAGGCTTTTTGCCGTATCGTTTAAGGTACCGGTCGGAATGTAAATCAAGTCCAAACGTGTGTTTTTAATGGCGTTAATTGCCGAATTAAGCGTGCCGTCACCGCCACACACAGCAAGAGCTTCATAGCCTGTGATTTCTTCTTTCATATCGATGCAATGTTCCGGATCGATATAAATGGTATCTACACTGTCGTAAGAACCTTTGATTAGGTTTACCCAATCCTGTTCTTGCTCAATCGGCTTGGAATTTCCGCTCATCCTGTTTATGATAAGCTTGCATTTGGTCAAAGTTCACATCCTATTTCCCGCCACAAAACCGTTATTTTTTTTGTGTACGGACAAACCTTAATATGATTTGGATTATACCCCAATCAATTATGTTTGTCAACAAAGTTAGAATGTGCAATAGTCGCAGATATTAGCCTTGTTCTTTGGTCGCTTCTATTTCTCATTTTCAAAAAAACTTACTATTCCGCCATAAATGCAAAATGCCATTCTTTGACAATAAGCATTATCCGCAAGCAATTTTTCGTCCTCTTGATTGCTTAAAAAACCACATTCCATAATAACTGACGGCGCTTTACTGCATTTTAACAGAAAATAATCACCGCTGAGCGCAGAAAAATCTCTGTTTACATACTCTTTATTAAGTAGGTTGACGTTTGCCTGTATGTTTTTTGCTAAAATCTTGCCTTTTTCGTTATACTCATCGAAAAAAACTTGCGCGCCGCGTCTATCGCCGCTAGGATACTTGTTGGCGTGAATACTTATAATAATATCGGGATTGTTTTTTTGTATTATTTTTTTTCTTGCCACCATATCTGCACGTTTGCGATGCTTGGTAGCGTCACCGTATAGTCCCTCTTCATTTTCTCTGGTTAGCACTACTTTAAAACCTGCTTCTTTAAGCATATCCCTAACTAAAAAAGTCATTTTTAGATTGAATTCGCTTTCTTTTGTTCCATTTTTGGAAACAACTCCTTTGTCGACACCGCCGTGACCTGCATCCAAAACTATAACTTTAGCGTCAATAGGTGACGCTGTTTGTTTGCTTGCATACGTTGCAGAAATGCTTAAAGCTACTACCACCAATAAAATTATCGCAATTATTGTAAAAAGCGTCTTTTTCTTCATAATAATAATTTTCATTTTTTCACCTTTTTCCCTTTTTTCTGATTTTATAATTTTTACTCGCTGCACATACTCAACAATCCGACTGTTGCCTGATGGCGCAAAACTAGGTTAGGTGTGTGGATAAGTCTAAAAAATACCCTTTAGGTACCCCAATATGCGACTTTTTTAGATTGTTTACACCCAACTTGACGTTCCCCACATAGTTTTCCACAAAGTTGTCCACAATTCAAAAAACGCTTATTTTTACCGTTTACTATGCTTTTATTGTCGTTTTTGAACGCTTTTTACTTTCTCTTTGCTTTTCAATCTGCCAAAAGTGTGGATAAGTACCACCTTTTATAGACAATGCCCTAGTTTACATAGCTCAAGTGCTATTTTTTTGTTATTATTCACGTAAAAGACCTTGTCCTTTTACCCTATGTTTATATTAAACCGCTTATTCCTTATTGCTCGATTTTGTCAAATTTCGACAAAAAATATAATATAAAAACTTGCGATTGTCAGCAAAAAAGTGTAAATTCCAAAAATCCATATTCGTCCTTTATTTAGTATTTTTACAAACGTTTTTATTGCTAAAAATCCACTTATTAGCGCAAAAACCATTGCTGTTATCACTTCAAAAGGTACTATCTTTTCGGTTCCTTTATAGCAAATTGCCTCAATTATTGCGCTTCCTATTATAATTGGAATTGAAAGTAAAAACGTCATTTCGGAGCTCTCTTCGTTTTCCATTCCGGTATGCCTTAATACCGATATTACGGAGCCACTTCTCGATACTCCCGAAAGAGATGCTATGCCTTGCGCAATTCCGGTAAAAAGTGCAACTTTGGTATACCCATTAGTTGATTTAAGTATTACTTTGTTTCTATTTGCATATTTTGTCGATATCAATATTACCGTTGTAATCATAAAGCAAAATGGTAGCATTTTATCCGAATAATCGTATAGAAAATATCTTATAATCCCCGCCAAAACAGCAGTTGGAATAGATGCGATTATTATGAATTTCGCCTTGTCTTGTAAGGGCTTTTTTATTATTTTTATTATGCTTTTTCGATAAATAATGACCACCACAATAAGTGTAGAAATATGTAACATAATGTCAAAAAACAAATTTTGTTCTGCAAAGCCTAATTTGTTCATCAGTTGCAAGTGTCCGCTGCTAGATACCGGTAAAAACTCGGTAAGCCCTTGTATTATCCCCCTTAACGCGGCTTCAATGTATCTGTTCATCGTATTTAATTCCTTTACAAGAAGTGTATTTTATAGTATAATTTATGAACATAGACATTTTTTTATTACACGCTTACTAAAAGCACTTAAGGAGCAAATATGAAACTAGGCGTAGTTGGACTACCAAACGTCGGCAAAAGCACGTTATTCAACGCATTAACAAATGCCAAAGCGATGGCGGCAAACTATCCATTTTGCACAATAGAACCAAACATTGGTGTCGTTCCCGTTATGGACGAAAGAATAGACAATCTTACAAAGCTTTATAACAGCAAGAAAACAATTTACGCGACTATTGAGTTTGTTGATATCGCAGGGCTTGTAAAAGGCGCGAGTAAAGGCGAGGGCTTGGGAAATAAATTCCTTTCTCATATAAGAGAAGTAGACGCTATTGTTCACGTTGTAAGATGCTTTTTAGACGGCAGTATCACCCACGTTGACGGAAATATAGACCCGCTTAGAGATATAGAAACAATTAATTTGGAACTTATTTTTTCCGATATGGATATTTTGCAAAGAAAAATAGATAAGACCAAAACCGCAATGAAAGGCGGCGACAAAAAATATCAACAGGAACTGGACCTTGAATTAAAGCTTATGGCTAGTTTGGAAAAAGGGGTACCCGTTCGTTGTGTCAACTTAACCGATGAAGAAAAAGAGATAGTTGCCCAATGGTATCTGCTAAGCGCAAAACCAGTTATATACTGCGCCAACGTTGCCGAAGGTGAGGAGCAAAACGATTATGTAAAGCTCGTTGTAGATTTCGCAAAGCAAGAAGGCAGTGAGGCATTGTCAATATGCGCAAAACTGGAAGAAGAATTAAATGAGCTTGAGCCCGAGGAAAGAAAATTATTTATGTCGGAAATGGGTGTTGCCGAAAGTGGGCTGGAAAAACTTATTAAAAAATGCTATTCCTTACTAGGCTTAATAAGCTTTTTAACTGCAGGAGAAAAAGAAACTAGAGCGTGGACGATAAAGAAAGGCACCAAGTCACCTCAGGCCGCCGGTAAAATTCATACCGATTTTGAAAAGGGCTTTATCAGAGCCGAAATTGTCGATTACGACACACTTATTAGTTGTGGCG
>DATFIH010000189.1:0-10488 GCA_035270205.1 Clostridia bacterium
GGTATAAGGTAAATTACACTCGTAATAAGAATTTAAAATACATTCCGTCAACACGCTAAAAACGCTACAGTAGCATTCAAACAAGAGTTTGGTATCCCTAACTGAAAGATATGCGTTATCATAGTACACAAATTGGGCGCAATCGTATTTTTGCCCTTCAGCAACTTTATAACAAGAAAACATACGGTAATTTATCTCATTTGCGTATATGCAAAATTCTCTTTCTGCACTATATTTTATAACTTGCTCTACAACCTTTTGACCACCTAATGCAACAATAAAACGCACACATTCGGGCAAGGGCAAACTTATCTGTGCCAAGCTAAGCAGCCTTGCTTTGTACATCGCTGTGTCAAGCTTGGCAAACAATTGAAATGCCAGCTCTTTATCTTCGTAAACAATAGCTATATTTCCTGCCGGAAAATATTTTTTTACTTGTTCCAAAAAAGAAATCATACCTTTTCCGACTATGATATTAGTTTTTGTCCTCATAACACACCTCATTTTTTAGTCATTAATAACAAAATTATACCCGATTTTAGTAAGTTTTAATATGTTAATAATGTCGCAATTAGGCGATAATTAACTTCTTTATATTAGCTTCAAAAAAATACAGTAATATATATAAATGTTTAAACTATACTATCCTATATGAAGATAGTTAATAAAGAATTTGTTGTTAAGCTTGTACTAATTTCGGTTGCTGCTTTTGCAATATTTAATCTTGGAACGATAATAGGTTTATTTAATTCGTTCATAGACATCTTCCAACCTATTTTTATTGGCATTGTATTTGCGCTTATCCTAAACGTACCTTTAGAATTATTGGAAACTAAGGTATTTAAAGGAATTAAAAAGCAAAAAGTTCGGTTTTACTTGTCGGTATTTTGCTCTATCATTTTGTTAGTCGGCTGTATTGTGCTTTTTATAGTGTTGATTATTCCCGCCGGCATAGAAGGCGTACAAAGTGTTATTACACAAGTTAATTCAGGCACGGGCTTTGACCAATTGGCAGATGGCAACGCCTTATTAAATTTTCTTCTAACCCAAGGTAAAAAACTGTACGGCAATTTAATTGTCAAAATAAGCGATTATGTTCCTAAGCTGATGACCATTGCTCAAAGCGTATTAAAGGTACTTGGCAATATAGTTATGGGATTATTTATAGCGATAATGATGGTAATTAATCGGGATAACTTAAAAAAACAATTCAGCAAACTGTTGCATTTTTTAATAAAACGTCCCAAACTTGCAAGCCTTATAATAGTTAGCAATATTGCGCTTAAAAAGTTTTCTAAGTACCTTGCCGGGCAACTTACAGAAGCCATACTTTTAGGTACGGTATGCTATATAATTATGTCAATACTCAATCTTCCATACGCTGCGCTTATCTCTATGATAATAGGTTTTGTAAATCTTATTCCCATTGTGGGCGCTTATATAGGCGGAGCGTTTTCAGCGGTAATTATCTTGGCCGTCAGTCCTGTAAAAGCTCTGATATTCATTATATTTATCATAATATTACAACAACTCGAATCTTTCACAACCTATCCTATAATTGTAGGAAAATATGTCGGGCTAAATAGCTTTTGGATAATAGTAAGCATAGTCGTGTGGGGTGGTATTTTCGGTTTTTGGGGAATGTTTCTAGGTGTCCCTCTAACTGCTTTTTTACAAGAAGTTATTAGTCTGTATATTAAAGATAAAAACCGTATTAAACTCCTTGCCAGTGACGGAAGCGAATTGTACTAGTAAATATGAAAACAATAAAAAAAGAGACCTTCGTCTCTTTTTTATAAACATAATACTATTTTTTATGAATTTATTACAGCAAATTCTATTGTTGATATATGATCTAAGGCAAAATTATCCGGTGCATAGAAGAATGCATACTGATGCTTTGCAAAGGTATAATTATCTTCATCTTTTGTGTAAACTGCAAGTTTTACGTCAACGTTATTTGTTCCGTCGGTAAAAATAAAAGTTGTTTCTGTTTCTAAACTAAAAATCGGAATACAGAAACATTGTAGTTCCTCATTGTAAAAGTTTCTGTAGTCATCACCACTTGTATCGGTATCTACCGTAATTGTCACGTCTGAACCAAATCTTAGGCTCTCATACTGTTTGTATGCATTAGCAAAATCAGTAAGGCTACCAAAACTGGGGTCACCGAAATCTTTTTCTTCAAACTGTATTGCATCATAATTAATCGTAATCAGAGGTGGCTCACCCTGTGTAGGATTTGCTATAAAATCTATTACTCCTTCTAAGAAACCGCTGATTGAACTATTATAGATAAATGATTGTTGCTTGCTTTTCATTCCGCTCATATTTGCAAAACTACTTGCAGCAATTATTCCTTTACCTTTTAATGTTGATATCGTGCTGTCTTTAACCGATGTGGTTATAGCATCAGGTATTCCTTGCAAAGTCGTAGACGGATCAATTAATCCCATGGCTCCCGTTTGCAAACTTTCGTTAGAGAAAATTTCGTCTAGTCTAAGGGTTTGGATACGCACATTTAGGTTTTTGATTTTGGTTTTTTCAAATGCTCTTAAGATAGGCTCGCTATCTACTCCTATTGTTATAACCTCACCCATTTCAGTATTATCTATCAAATCGTTAAACTTCGATCCGCCTAGTTGTTCAATAAGTAAATTTTCCGAGCCGAAGCCGCATGCTTGGCTTGTTAGTTGCACATAGGACTTACAATAGGTGTCATCTTCTTGATTGTTAGAAAGATAATCATATAAAAACTGCTCTTTTTGCAATAGTGCCATCGCATCAACAGTCGGTTGATCAACACCGCCATAATCGGAAATAATAACAGCGTCAAATGCGTTAGGATAAGCATTTTGATATAAATCTGTTATGTATTCCCTAATATAATTTTCCAAGTCCTGGGGCAAAATCGCATTCATCTCGGCTTCAGTTGCCGTACGCATTTTACGTAAAATGGCATTTGATTCGGAAGTTATGCTTATAACCTCAGAAATTTTAAGCTCCTTCATTTTGTCGCTTATGCCCTGCTTTTCAACGGTAATTTCTTCGCCATCTATATTAAGAACTTTGGTTTCGTAAACGTATCTGCCGTTTTCGTCCAGCATAATTTCTTCTGTTCCTTCTACGTAACGATATGTAGAGTCAATGGTGTTATACTTTAACGCTTTTAATGTATCTGATGAAGACTCGTCAATTGTCATTAACTCACAAAGGCTTAATCCGTTTATAGATTGTTTTGTGGCTTCTCCGCCTATATCTTTTATGCTGATATTTTGTAAAGCACGTAACGCAGCATGGGAATTTTCATCAATTTTAAGGACTTGCCCCAGAGTATAGTCGTCAAAGCTACCAAATGCCTCGCCCAATGGCTTTGCTAAAAATTCTTCATCTGCAAATATAGGCATATCGGGGAACGTAATGCCGAACTTATCTTCGGCTATCCCCATAGTAAGGTTGGACGAAATTGTAGAGCCTATATTTTTTATAGTCGAACCTTGAAGTATCGTTTGCTCTATACCTAACATTTGATTTAAGGTATTTGATATTATCGACATACCTATAAGACTTTCGATGCTTCCTATAGTACTGTTGCCAGTATCTTTTAAAGTTGCTACGAGCAATTTGCCCCAATCTAAAATAGTGCCTTGAGCAACTTCGTCATCAAAATCGATCTTCGCGCCTTTGCTTACAGCAAACTCTTCAGCTTTAAGCAACATACCTTTTTTAGTAAGCAAATAATATCCGCCACCGGCTATTCCGCCTAAGGTCAAAATTACACCCAATACCACACTAAGAATAACGGTTAGGATTTTACCCGCGCAACCGTTCATAAATCCAGTAAACTTCATCCATTCCTCCTATTTGTTTTTTAGCTGAGTAATTTTTGAAAGAATGCCGTCTATTATCCCTTTAACATTAAAGCTAGAAACAAGTAAATTGTAAAGATAGTTGTTGTTAAACAACCATTTAGTTATGGTGCTTTCCTCAATGAGTTTATTGACGGGTATAATAAAGGCATACGTGCCTAAGAACTTAATAATAGCAAGCACACCAAAAATGAATATGGCGGCTACTCCAAGTCCCAAAATTGCGCCCAGCAATTTATCTATAAAATGTCCAAAATAAGTTTTGGTAACAAACTTACGTAAAATATGCATTATAGCTTTTGTGATGATTTCAAAAACAATGAGTAAGACAATAAAAGTAATGCCAAGCATTATATACCCTACTAAAGTTGCTACAAGTACCGTAGCAAATACGACTTCTTCATCACCTTCGATACTTCCTTTTATCATACTTTCAACAGTTCCGTTTAATATAGAATAAGGTGTGCCTTCAAGCAACGTTTTAAAAGCTTTTACTTCACCGTTTACTTCATACCCTAGTTCATCTTTCACGTCGTCAGCATTTAAATCATAAAGCCTGATTGCTACATTGGCGTTGGGTATTTTGGAGCGAATACTTGTATCTATTTTTGTTTGGATACGATCATCTATTGTTGTATTGGCTACAACAAGTTGGGTTACTGAAGAAACTAAAACTACTGTAAGAACAATCGCTAAAAGACTGCTCACAAGACCAAAGATGAGCTTATACGCTCCTCTCCAAATCCCAAATACTAAAAGCATTATTACAAGCACGGCGACTATTAAGTCTAATATTATACCGGTCACTAATTCCTCCATGTAAAAGACATATATCATTTGTTAAGAATATTTAACAACTATATTATATACATAATATATGTACAAGTCAACAAGTTTCTTTTGCCTTGACGCTAGTATTATCTTTACTAATTATGGCAATATTTAAAGCTATGTATAACACATTTTCATCAAAAAAACCAGTAATCGTTTGCGTCGGGACAACTTCGGTTTCGGGAGACAGCCTTGGACCTAAAGTTGGAGATTTACTTGTAAATCAATATTCTATTGATGCGTTCGTCTATGGCAAGTCGTCTCTGCCTGTTAACGGCATTAATTACGAAAAGTACCTAACGCATATAAAAACACATCATCCTAATAGTATTATTATAGCGGTTGACGCTTGTCTTGGTGCTAAATGCGAGGTAGGAACTATTAAATATACCTTTGACGGGCTGCGAGCAGGAGCCGCGCTCAACAAAAAATTAGACCGTATCGGACACGTTACCATACTAGGAATTGTAGCCGAAAAAGGCAAAAATAACCTAGAAGCACTTATAAAAACTCAACAATCTTTAATTAACGAAATGTCCAACCGTATTGCAAAAAAAGTGTTATCACTATCTTGCGCCCTTGCCGCGATTCACTAAATGTATTTATTATAAAACTAAATCGTGTATAAGCATACACTATTACAAAATAATATAATATGTAGATATATGTTGCAAACTATTTTTAAATTGTGATATACTCATACTATCTATTTATAAAAACCGTGAGGAAATGTCGTGGAAAATAAACAAAGCAAAAAATCATTAATATTCATTATAACGGCAATTATTTTAGTTATAATTGTAGCTATTCTTCTTATGAATTATTTGGGACCTACTATACCTACTATAGCTGAAAGTGAGTTCAAGTCATTTTTAGAACAGGATAGAATCGTAGGCATAGAAATGGTGGACAATTATACAGCAAGAGTATTGCTTACTACACTTCCGGAAGGAACCCCTGAAGAAGTGCTAAAAAATGACTATGCGAAAGGTTACACTTTAGATGAATTCAAAAAAAACGAAAAGAAAAGCGACTTTTACGTGGTAATTACCTCCCGTAACAGTATGAGCGATATGATAGACACCTATTATAATGATCTTAACGCTAAGTATGAACAAGATGTTGAAAATGGTTTGGAGGTGACCAAGCCTGTAAAACCTTATCTAAATTTGAACGATCCTAATAGTGGAACGTCGTGGAGTTCTATAATTTCTGTACTGAGTTTTATCCTTATTGCCGGACTTGCTATCATTATGCTAGTCAGCTTAAGAGGCGGCAAGGGCGGCGGCAATCCCGCTATGAACTTTGGCAAAAATAAAGCGCGTCTTGCAAGTAACGTCAAGGTACGTTTTTCTGACGTTGCAGGAGCTGAAGAAGAAAAAGAAGAACTACGCGAAATTGTAGAATTTTTAAAGCATCCCAAGCGCTTTACCGCAATCGGTGCAAAGATACCGCGTGGCGTTCTATTAGTCGGGCCTCCCGGAACCGGTAAAACACTTTTTGCTAAGGCTGTTGCAGGCGAAGCAAACGTACCGTTTTTCAGTATCTCGGGTAGCGACTTCGTAGAAATGTTTGTAGGTGTGGGTGCAAGCCGTGTGCGTGATTTGTTTGCTCAAGCAAAGAAAAATATGCCTTGTATAGTTTTTATCGACGAGATAGACGCTGTCGGTAGACAAAGAGGAGCAGGCATGGGTGGCGGTAATGACGAAAGAGAACAGACCCTAAATCAGTTGCTTGTTCAAATGGACGGTTTTGATACTAATGAAGGCATCATAATAATGGCAGCGACCAACCGTGTTGATATTTTGGACCCTGCTTTACTTCGTCCGGGCAGATTTGACAGACAAGTATATGTAAATTCGCCCGATGTCAAAGGCAGAGAAGCTATATTTAAGGTTCATTCACGAAATAAGCCTATTTCACCTGAAGTAGACTTCCAAAACCTTGCAAGACTTACAAGTGGTTTTTCAGGCGCTGATATCGCCAATTTGTTAAACGAAGCGGCAATACTTGCAGCTAGAAACAACAGACAAACCATTTTAATGAAAGACATTTTAGAAGGTATCAATAAAGTTATTGCAGGACCTCAAAAAAGAAGCCGCGTAACTACGGAAATAGATAAGAGAATTACCGCTTATCATGAAGCGGGACACGCTATAGTTGGCTACCTTATGAAACATTGTGACGGTGTACAGGAGGTAAGCATAATACCTCGTGGAATAGCTGCAGGCTACACCATATCCTTACCAAAAAATGATAACAACCACGTAACTATAAACAAACTAAACGACGAAATAGCTATGATGCTAGGCGGTCGCGCAAGCGAAGAAACTATCATACAAGATATTTCAACCGGCGCATCAAACGATATTAAACGCGCAACTGCTATTGCAAGAAAAATGGTTTGCGAATGGGGTATGAGTGATAAATTGCCCAACCTGTTCTTTGGTGGAGACCAAGAAGTATTTATAGGGCGTGATTATCAAACTCAAACTACCTACGGCGATAAAGTAGCAGGTATCATTGACGATGAAATAAAAAAGATAATCGACCACAACTATGCAAGGGCATTAGAGGTTATCAAAGCAAACCGTACCGTTCTTGACAATATGGTAAAACTACTTTACGTCCGTGATACTATTTACGGTGATGAAGTAGATATGCTTATGCAAGGCAAAACGCTTGAGGAAATCAACGCTTATATCGATAGCAAAATTGAAAAGCAAAAATCATATGAACCTAAGCCTACACCTGTTGTAAAACCGGTATTTCAAAGCGCGCAATCTATCATTGTAGATGAGGAAACAAAAACAGAGGGAGATACAGAAAATAAAGATATTCCTCCCGAAACTCCTAAACAATAACTTTTAATAAAAGCAAAAAAGACGGATTTATAAAAATCCGTCTTTTTTATTTGTATATCAGTTTTTCAATATACGTGATAGGTTTCTTTTATGTATTCAATCTCTTTTTTACCCGCAGTGATACGGCTTATTGTATCGTTAAATTCTTGTTTCGCACAATAAGGCAACGCAATACTTAGTTCCACTAAATCATTATAAACAGTATCAAGCACAATAAAATTATTACTTTTAATATAATTATTGACAGCGGAAAATTCATTGTAATCTAAAACAATTTTGCCCTCAAGACTTTTTGTTTTGGTTACTATCGTAGCTTCTTTTAAGCAGTCTGCAACGCTTTTTGTGTAAGCGCTTACAAGACCGCCTGTGCCAAGCTTTATTCCGCCAAAATATCTTGTTACAACGCAAACAACGTTAATAAGATTGTTGTTTTTTATGACCTGCAAAATTGGTTGTCCTGCAGTGCCTTGCGGTTCGCCGTCATCGGAAAATTTTTGACTGTCACAAGTGGTCAGGGCATAACAGTTATGTGTTGCATTGCTATATTTTTTTGCAATTTCGCGGTAAAATTCTATTCCTTGTTCAAAAGATTCTACACCTTTAGTTGTGCAAATAAAAACCGAGCGGAGTATTTCGTATTTTGTTTGGAATTCTCCTTGCACAGTTTTATAGTTGCTCATTAGATTATTGTTACCTTGATATGCACTTTCTTGCCCTTGTGGATAGTAAAGCCATTGTTAAATTCGGATTCTCCTATTTCATAATCATAAGAGCCAATAACCATATCGTTGACCTTAACACCGCCACCATCGATAAGGCGTTTTGCCTCACCTTTGGATTTTGCCAAGTTAAGCGTTACAAGTATGTCCACAATATTTCTTGACGTTAGCTTGATTTCTACTGACGGCATAGCATCCTCATTCCCCCCAAAAGCGCCTCTAGCTTGGGTCTGCGCCTTTATAGCTTCTTCCTCTCCGTGGACTATTTTTGTAACCTCGTAAGCCAATCTTTCTTTAGCTAAGTTCATTCTTTCATCCATATGCTTAGTGAGAAGAGCTATTTCTTCTATCTCCATAAAGGTTAAAAATCGCATACATTTATTGACATCGGCATCATCTACATTGCGAAAATATTGATAGAACTCGTAAGGTGTAGTTTTGTTAGGGTCTAACCATAACGCACCTTTTTGCGTCTTGCCCATTTTCTTGCCCTCGGATGTGGTAAGAAGTTCAAACGTCATAGCAAACGCGCTAAGTCCTTCTTTTCTTCTTATCAAGTCGGCTCCTGATAGAATATTGCTCCATTGGTCGTCGCCGCCACATTGTAGCAAGCAGCCGTATTTTTGGCAAAGAACCAAAAAGTCATAACTTTGCATAAGCATATAATTGAATTCTAAAAAGCTTAAGCCTTTCTCCAACCTTTGTTTAAAGCATTCGGCAGTTAGCATACGGTTTACAGAAAAAAGCGAGCCTATATCCCTTATAAATTCCACATAATTAAGTTCCAACAGCCAGTCGGCATTGTTTACCATTATTGCGGCATTTTCTCCTTCAAAAGAAAAAAAGCGTGACATCTGCTTTTTAAAACATTCACAGTTGTGCGCAATGGTTTCCTTTGTCATCATCGACCTCATATCTGTCCTTCCTGACGGGTCGCCAATCATTGCAGTTCCGCCACCTATTAAAACAATCGGTTTATGCCCTGCCTTTTGCATATGGCTCATAGCCATAAGCGCCAAAAAATGGCCTATATGCAAGCTGTCGGCGGTAGGGTCAAATCCAATATAAAAAGCAACGCTTTGCTCACCTAAAAGCTTATAAAGCTCCTCTTCGTAAACTACTTGCTTTATAAAACCTCTGCCTTTTAAAATATCCATTATGTTTGACTTTGCCATAATAATATTACTCCTTTATAACGTTAACTCTTTTGTAAACAGTTCACCCAATGCTTTGATGCCTTTTTCAATTTGTACGCTTGTAGCATTACTAAAATTGAGCCTCAGTGTATTTTTACCACTACCGTCTGCAAAAAATGAATTACCGCAAACGTAAGCTACCTTGTTTTCGATAGCTTTAGGCATTAACTTTATTGCGTCCATATCTTTAGGCAATTCTACCCATATAAACAAGCCGCCTTGAGGATTGGTATAATATACGCTGGATGGGAAGTATTTTTTGATGGCTTCAAGCATCATTGTTTTCTTTTTTAAATATATAGGCACAAGGGATACTATTTGTTTTTCTAAGTACCCTTCTCGCAAAAATTTATCTACTATTGCTTGGCATAGCGTTACCGAATGAACATCAGTCGCTTGCTTGCCAAGGTTTACTTTTTTTACTATTTCTTTATCTGCAACCATTATGCCAATACGCAAAGCAGGGCTAATGATTTTAGAAAACGAACATACGTAAATTACATGTCCTGTTTTGTCCAAACTTTTTATGCTTTGTACTCTTTCACCTTCAAAGCGTAATTCACCATAAGGATCATCTTCTATCAGCACAATATTGTACTTTACAAGTAGCGCATATATTTGCTTTCTTTTTTCTAAAGATAGCGTTTTGCCTGTTGGATTGCTAAAATTAGGCACCAAGTATATTAATTTAGGCTTGTTGGCAACAATTTTTTCTTCTAAATCTGCAATATTTATACCGTCTGGATCACTCTCTACGCCTATTGCTTTCCCTTGATAAGTCTTGAGTATGTGCAAAGAGGCAAGATAGGTCGGATTTTCCATCAAGACAACGTCGCCAGGATTGATAAACGCTTTATACGTTAAATCCAAGCCTTGCTGTCCACCATTTAATATAAATACGTTTTCTTTATCTATACCTTCTATGCCCACTCTTTTTACGTATGATATTCCGCTTTCTAATAAAGGGGCGTAACCTTCGGTTGCTCCATACTGCAAAATGCTTATTGCT
>DATFIH010000190.1:0-28152 GCA_035270205.1 Clostridia bacterium
TTACAATAGATGGGGAAAAGATCGAATTAGAGCAAGAAGCCGAGATTAAAATTTTACAAAGAAAGCTAAAGCTTGTCGTGTTTTAAAAACATACAAAATCTAATTAAAATAACATTAAAAGAATATTAAAAGCACTTTACAAAATATTTTTTATAAGGTATACTTACTTTTGTAAATTTGTTTTAATAACAATACAAAATCCTTGCTATCTTACTAAAAGATAGCCATTAATGTCCATAAGGAGGTGCTAAATGAACAATTACCAGTTGTTATATATCATTGATAATGGTATAGGCGAAGAGGAAAAAGCTACAGTTGTAGACAAATACTCAGAAGTGGTAGAATCATTGGGCGGTACTGTTAATTCTGTAGAGAAATGGGGCGTAAAGAAATTTGCTTATCCAATTCAATACAAGAAAGAAGGGTATTACGTTCTAGTGAAATTCGCCGCCGATGCTACTGTTCCGACAGAGATCGAACGCCAAATGAAAATTAACGACAAAATCATTCGTCAAATGATAACGAGAATTTAGGGAGGAAAAAATGAACAGAGTTTTCTTAATAGGGAATTTAACCAGGGATCCCGAACTTACTGTTACTAGTTCCGATATTACAAATTGCAAATTTTCGGTAGCTGTAACTCGCAGTTATAATAAAAGAGAAACAGACTTCTTTACCATTGTTTGCTGGAGAGGACTTGCCGAGAATTGTGGCAAATACCTTAGAAAAGGTAGCAAGGTAGGTATAAGCGGAAGCGTTCAAAATAACAATTATGAAGGAAGCGACGGAGTACGTAGATATACTACCGAAATAGTTGCAGACGAAGTACAATTCTTAACGTCCAAAGCGGAAACCGAAGATGCTGAAGAAACAGAAATTGTTAAACCTGCCAAGATTTCGGAGCTTACCCCGGTAGCAGACGACGACAAACTACCTTTCTAGAAAGAAAGGAAACCAAAAAAGCATTGTTGAAAGTGCTAAAATTATTTTAAAATAAGAGTGGCGGCAAGGTCCGTCCGGAGGTAGATAATGATTAGAGATGCAAAGAGCAGCTCGTCCTCGTCTTATAACAACTATAGACGTGCGCCGAGAAGAAAAGTTTGCCCTTTTTGTGTAAACAAAGTAGAAGAAATAGACTACATTACTCTTGCTAAGGAAATGGAAAAAAATAGCGAAAAAAGCTATGACAGAAGCGGTGAGAGAAGACCTAGATATATCGCAGAAAACGGCAAGATTATACCGAGACGCACAACAGGCGTTTGCGTTAAACACCAAAGATTACTTGCTCAAGCAATTAAGAGAGCAAGAATAATGAATTTAATGCCGTTTAAGGGCGAATAATTTTTTAAATCTTTTATAGCAGAAAGCGTAATGCGCCAGCATTGCGCTTTTTTATTTTTAGATAATAATTCCAAATTTTTTGTAAAGAAATAATTTGTAAAGCAATAATAAAGAATACACAACTAGTAATAAAGAGCAATAATTTAAAAAAAACAGCGTTTTCCTCGCACGTGCGCGCGCGAAAATTAGTAATAAAATAATCCTCGCGCGCATATTGACAAGTATGATTATTATGCTATAATATATATACACTCAAAAGGGGTTTCTATGCCCTTTAGAAAAAATAAAGGAAAGAGTAAATGAAAAAAAGCTTGGTCAAAATTATCATATTCTGCCTGCTGTCAGCGCTCGTAGCTTTGACTGTCGCTGCTTGCGAATTTAACGAAGGCGAAGAGAACCAAGCTAAGTTTTATATCAACGATAACGAATACAATCAGCAGCTTAAAAACAATACCACCGAAGATCAAGCCATTGAGCACGTACAAGAAGGTATTACTAACTTGAGAGAGTACCTTAATGAAACCAGCATAGCAACTACAGGTTACTATATGGGCGTGGAATTTAACATAAACACACTTAACCCAAAAACACTGGAAGGCGGCAACTTTAAACTTAAAGTGCAATCTCATTTGTATACATATCCCTACGAGGAAGGCACGCCTGTTACCAAATTTTTGGATGAAGAAACAGGCAAATATTACGAAACGCAAAACGATGAAGCTACTCTTACTGAAGTTAAGTCGATATTTAAATATTATGAAAAAACCAATGGTACTTATTACGATGAGCAGAACGAAAAGAGAACTCGCGTTTTAACTAAGGCAGAAGATATTCATAACGAAGTTATCAAAAAAAGCAAGATTATTATAGAGTGGTATGACGGTGTTACTAACCAAATGCTAATAGGCATGTACTATGACGGCATTAATAACAATGCCGAGGACCCAGGGAATATAATGTATCTAAACCTACAAGGCAGCAAAAGATACTTCCTAGATTTTGGTGATACGGTGCTGTACAGACAGCTAATAAGACTACTTACTAGTTTGTCTGTAGAAAAACTGCTAGTTTCCTTAAACGGACAAGATGATGCTGGAACAGGCATCATTGGCGATTTTTTAAGGCTTGCTGTAGAGGACAATTACAAAGTTGTTTTGAATGACCCGATAACGAGCACGCTTTTTTACAATCTTGCAGGAACAGCGCTAGCCAGCAAAATAACCGATTTTTATCAAGGCATTTTTCGACCATTCCGCAACAAAATAGACCCACTAACCAAAAAATACGTGGGTTTTAAATTTTCCACGGTAGCAAACGCAGTCACCAACACAATAAATAGCGATATGCAGTTTTTTACCCAGCTGAATCCCGAAGGGACAAAAGATATAGTTACGGGAGCTTATATAACCTTTGATGGCACAGCGACAGATAGAGGGGGCGAGCTTTACGATTATGTTTCGGATATTAGTTTTGAATATGGAGCCTATCCACCGGAAGATATGAAACTGGATAAAGACTATTATAAGCTTTTTGAAAATGGTCGCTATGAGTTTGTAGGCAACTTATATATCCCTATGCTAAACAGCAATTATGACGCGTTGATTCGTACAGATATGAATAGGTTTGACAACTCAACCAACAACGTATATATGTCGTTTAGAGATATCGCAAATGGCGAATTAATGATGGGTTTGTATTACAAGAATGAGCTTACTTATTTGGACATAAGCGGTTTGGAATACTTGTATGGCGCGATAGCTTTAGAAGAACTTGGCTTCCCTAAGGTTTATGATGACAGTCTTAATTTAGCCGAAGCTTTGGCGAGCTTTAAAACTATAATCGATGATATGATTATTAGCATTGTTGACAGTATTTTAAGCCCCGACCAATCCGATAAAGAGAATAGTTTATTGGATTATTTGATGGAATATAACATGAGTTCCACAGAAAAGGACCCTAAAGATATATTTAGTAAGAATACAGTAACGCTTACCGTTGAAATGAAACTTATAAAAGAAGTATTAAAGCAAACGGGCAATGGAACTTATACAACAAGGCAAATTATTAATATTATTGACTCATTTAGCCCCTACTCTATGGACCAAATTGCCACTATTTTAGGCATTGCAAGCGCAGAAATAATGCTTGATAAGACGTATTTTACATTTACGTTAAATGTAGATACCAATGAAATAACGATAAAAATGTTTACAGACGTAGGCGTAGAGATAGGCGAGCCGAGCGTTATGATATTCCAGTTGGACGTCATACCGACTCACTTTGGTGAATATGTGGATATTGCCGAGGTAAACTTCGACGGCTTTAACGAGCTACAAGAGATTCTCACATACAGCGCGACTATGGATGGAAACTTTATGTTTAGTACTGCCGAAGTTGTCGATCTGAGTAAATTACTGGGAGCAACGATTGGCGATAGTTCGGGTAAAAACACCGTTTACCAATTGGCGCAAGATGCAGGTATTAGCTTTAATCTACAATATGACCAATATGTATTGGATCAAGAAATAGATGGATTTTTGCATAGGGGTGGAAGGAGCAGTTTTAACCTTCAGGTTTGGATAACCGGATACGAATCAAAAATATTGATAAGGCTGGCGTCCGATGACGTTGCGTTTAACAACGAGGTATACAATCGCCTTCCCGAATCGGAGGAAGAACTAGGCTACATTTGGGTAGATATACAATGTGTGTATGAAAAAGACGGCAAAACAAGGCGAATTCCCAAAGTAAAAATACGCGAAGACGTGTTTATGGCTTCAATGCAAGCGTATATGAATAACACCTCGATAAAAGATGATGCGGCAGACCTTGGGGAAAGTGATTTTAACCTTTCCATAACAACCATACTGTTTGCATTGATGGAGGACAGCTACGTCGTAGCACAGCCGGAAAAAATAGAAATTACGACTTCTAATGAAACCGTGCAAAACTTGTTCCGTGTAAAAAGCCTGATTGGTAATATAAAAACCGACGCTGGATTTACGACAAGAGTTGAAGGCTTGGCAAACATAAAGAAAGACTATGCATTATATGAAGTGGGACAGTTTTATGATATGGTTTTTTACAGTCCCTATCACGAGGATGCCATACTTCAAGATACCATACCTACCCATTTTTATAACGATTACCACGATGAGTATAATCCCTTTAAGCACGTATTTAGATTGTGTGATAATAACGCTTTGCAGGTTTATTATGAGGGGCTTTATAGGGAAAATGGTTTTTATTATAACGAGCAAAGATACACCTATAAAACAGAAATAATAGACGGAATGGAAACCGAAATAAGAATTCCTATGCGTGAGCAACTAGCCTCGGGCATTGTGAAAATAACTAGAGAATATATAGAGAATGACACCAACTCGTTTTTTAACAATCAAGGTCCAGAGAATCAAGATATAAACAAAGTAATGTTTGCATATGAAAAGCTTGCGGGACTTGTGTATGTTAACGATTCAGGTGATTTTTGTTATTTAACTCACGAGGGTGAAGAGTTAAAAATAGAAGATAGGTACGTAATAAAAGAAGATGGCGTTGCCTATATAAAATGGCAAGGAATAAGGGACAGAATATACTTTGACGGCAGTGATGCAGAAAGTTTGCAAACTTATTATTTCTTTAATGATGACCTTGCGCTCAAGATGGAGGGCGATAACGTTTACATAGAAGCAGAAGAAAGCTCTAACCGTAATTATCTTTTTGACTACGATCCCGAGTCTATAAGAATTACAAATGAAGAAAAAACACAATACGCACCCAGAATTGAAGGTACCTTTATGGGTGAGGTAAGAAGGTATTATTTAGAAATAACAAGCCGAATATCCGAAGAGATTTGCATAGTAACAGGTCTTAATAACACCAAGTTCTACAATGTAGATGACGAATTTAACATAGTAGAATATTTCAACGACGACGGCGTAAAAATAGGCGAAGAGTTAATTCCTATACCTTTATATGTTATGGAACCGGCAGAGCCTATTGCAGAAACGGTTTCCACGATAGTCGATACGCCCAAAACAAGCGTAACAACGATTAGTCACGCCGCATTATGGGGTATAGACTGGGATAAAGTAACACTAAGAGGCGAAATGGTAATAACTAATGTAACCATTGCTCCAAAGACGATGGGCGAGGCAACCTATCCGATTCGTATTATAGTTACTAATAGAGAAATTATTCCGCTAGGCACAACCGACCTTTACGCTTTTGATTCAGAAATCAAAGTGGAGGAAGTTCCTATTATTGACAGTATAGAAATAGATCCATACGATTATATAATTGCAAAGTACGAATTCTTTATGGACACCAACAACTTTAACCCGACACAATACAGTTCGGCAGAGCTACCACAAAGGATAAAAGATACAGAAACAGCGTTTAATATAGAATACTTTAAGAGTTATGTTTTCGATATAGATTTTAATGCAGCAAACAGTGTTTTACGCGAAAAAGGAGTACAAGAAGAGTATATCATCACATCATATACCAACAAGTTAACAGAGAATACAATGGCGTATTACGAATGGAAGCTTGATCAGTTTGCTGGGTCCAACGAAAACGTAGAGAAAAATATTAATCCCGATGGTGGCGTCGTATATATGCACACTTATTTTGAGGGACAGCTTATAGCGTTGCGAGTAGCTGTAGGAAGAAGAACGTTTGACAGAATTCTATTTACAGAAATAGATACTTTTGAGCCAACAGACGTTGATGGCACCGAAATAAACGGACATTATATGGCAAATTATTATGATACCAACAGCTTTGTCGTGCCGACGCAACCTATTTTTGTATTTACCGATGAAACGGGTGTTGAATACAAAAAGGTATTTGATTTTGACTACGTTGATGACCTTGATCAAAACGGCAACTATATTATTAAAAAGTATGGAATAGATTGGTCCGATAAAAACATAACCAACATAGGTAGTATGGGTTCATATTTTTACGAACACGTATTGTTAAACACCGAGCCGGTCAACTTTGTGACAGAATATGGCAATTATTATACAAGAACGGGTGCGGGAACAACGCAAGACCCTTACACCTATACCGCATTAACAGAAGCAGTAGCATTTGAAGTAAATAAATACTATGAGGTAGGAGACCTTGTAAACCGTCCCTTCTATATAAGCAATGTGGAAAGAGACCAAAACGGACAGATTATTTCCGAAAAGACTCCAACAAAAACTAGTAATAATTCCGATTTGGATACATCCTCATTAAACTTAAGATACAGCTTGTGTCTATACAAATATGAAAACGAGCGAAAAGTTGCTATTCCTATGATAAGCGGAACGGATACAGACTACTGGTTTAGCGATATACAGTTGCGCGTTAAGGTGGAATGTCCACAGCTAGATGTAGACAATATTGGTGTTTCCGAATATGACGAGGTCAATGATGTAGAATTTACGCCATCGGCTATAGGAATAGGTTCTACGCAAGTAGGTTATTATCAAATTGATCCGCTTAATAATGGTTCTAGAAAACTGCCAAGTAAAATAGTAATCTACTTTAGAGATGAATTTGGCAACAGAATGAGTAGCCATACCTTTACGGGTATGGAATGGAAGAATTTTGATATAAACAATGAAGTTATAGTTTACGATACAGAAACTCAAGCATATTATTTTAATTTATCCACAGAAAGACCAATGACTACACAAGTCGTTGCCAGAGTGGGCAGTGTTATTTCCGGCTTCCAAGACATCACATTATGTATAAAGGTACTTAGTAAAGATCCTCAAAAAGTAGAATTTTATACGTCAAACAACACAACAGAGCAAAACAAATATAAGGATATAGAGGAAATAGGCGTTGATATGAGCGACGTAATCATTGTCAACTCGGAATCAAATGAAGCAACTTTATATAATGATAAGAGCTACGTAAGTTATGTTTATTATGTAGATACTTTTGGCAACTTTGAACTACCTGCTTTCTTAGTCGCTACTTTTGGAATCGGCGACAACCAAAGAACGCAGCTTTACGAAACTGATTGGCAATTAGTTGTAGGAAATAATGCACCTGTATATCGTCCAGACAGCATTGTTAATCTTGTCACAACAATAGGTGATGGCGAAATTACAATTAATATTTACCTTGCTGTAATAGTGAAAAATTATACCATTAACAGAATCGACCTTAATAGCACATTGCAAAACTATTATGTTAAGGTTGGGGACAACATCAACTTTAGGTTTGAAACTTTGCTTAGCCTATACCAAAGAGACATACTTTCTCAAAATAAATTGGGTTTCTATTATATTGATGAACAAACAACAGATGAAAGCTATATAGTTGTAAGCACAGGAAGCGAGTACGACGGTAGCGTAGAAATAGGCAAAATAGGTTTGTATTTACGCAATGGCGACGTCTTTGAATTGCAAAACCAAATATATCCATACGATTTTATTAATGAGCTATATTCAAAAATGAATATCATATTTGCACCGGAAGAAATCGTTAATTATTGGCAATATCCATTCGAATACGATGATATTTATGTAAGAATGCATGATGGAACAGACTCGAGTATTAACAGAAAGTTATCCGATGTAGCCAATATAAAATATGTATTTGATAATAGCCGTCAAAAAGATACGGTTACCGTTGAATATTCTATATTTGAGGGTAGAGACTTTTATCTGCAATTAGCGCAAGGCGATACGTTAAAATTATATGCCGATATGAATATGATAGAGGAAATAGCAATAACGGTATCGCTACAAGAACTTACAAATGCCATTATTTTCAGAGAAATGACCAAAGAGATTGTTACCAATGAGATAGTGAGCGTAGAAAAAGACGAGAATGAGCAAGTCTTTACAAATGAGGTAATGCTGATTGATAGTTATGGATATGCAAGAGAAGTTTATACCTTCTATGATGAAGACAATAGAGCGATTACCTTTGATTATATAACTTTACGTGACGATAACGATGAGGAATATAGGTTAAGCTATCAAGAACTTATTTACAGGCTTAATTATTATAGAAAGCATCTAATTGAAGGACGTACGCCCGATATGATAGGCGGAAAAATCACTACAATTACCGATATGCAAGGTATATTCAATATAAATGACGTTGTAATCTCGCAAACTGTTTTATTTGAGGAAAGCACAAATTATAAAATCAATATAGGCACTGGTAAAAATTCATATGACCTTACGTTAAGAATTATATTTAACGGAGGATTAAACGCAGGATTTACCACCGATGACATTACCGTATTTGCATACAATTCTAATGGATATTCACAATATGGAGAACTGGGATACGTACTTGGTAATGAGATAGTCGCAAGCGTTGAGACGACCAAGCAAGATATTACCTTTGGCAGTGTTATATACGAATATGGATATCCCGACACCGAAAAGCTTGTTTATTGGTATGTTGAAGAAAGCGGCTATCCCGAGATTGTAAAAGGCAGTATGATAACAGTCATACCGCAACAGGTAGTGTACGCAAATTCTGATGAAACAATTACTTTAAGTACGCTAACGGTTGAAGGCTTCCGAATAAGAAGAACTTTCCGTTTTGTGGGCATTGAGAACAATATCGGAACCTATAACAGCATTGGAAGCGAACTCAAGATAGAAAATGGAGTTATCTATATTAAGGATATCTATAATTATTATCCTTTGACAGGATATTTTGCTACGGGAAGTAGATTGCCTTCCACCATAGAAATAATAACTGAAGAACAAGTATTGAGAGTTTCCGACATAGTTTGGAAAACAACTAGCACGTGGAACGATGGAACAAGCGGCAAACTTTATGATATGACGTATTTTGGCACTTATAATTCTACCATGGGTTACAATTCCAACGACAGAATAGCAAAAGCTGATATCTTAGGTTGGAGTATGACAGAAGACGGTGAAACCGTACAAATGAACACGGTAGAATTGCAACTATACATAAACATAGACAGCGCGGAGGTAATTAGCCTTCCGTGGTCGCAAAAAAATCCGAAACTTGACACAACGACGCTAAGGGAAAATGGCGAAAATGTTTTTGCAGTAGACGTAGATGCGTATAATGACGCAAGAAGTTCGGCAATCAGCGGACAACACCTTGTTTTACCTACCAGCATAGTGGTTGAGTATACAAGTGGACTTACCCATACGTTTAACGACGTGGTATACAAATTCCGCAACGAGCCAATAACAAGAATTCCGTACTCATTGCAAGGTATTAACACACAAAGCTTAGCGGTTACGTTAGGTTTGCCGTTAGAATATTTTAATCGCCAATATATCAACTTACAAGTGGATTTAGGCTTGGGACAACAAATAACCATTCGTTTCCGTTTTTATGACAAAACAATAGAGAACATTGTAGCCGTAGTTGATTTTGACGACCAAGATATTAGAAACAAAATATTGTCGTCAATGAGTAGTCTTGCATCAAAAGCGCAAGGAAAAGTATTTGAAAAATTTAATATAACGAGAATAGAGACCAACTTAGAAAACCTTATATTGCAAGCAAGACAAATAAGAGAAACAATGAATATACCGTCGGTCAGCGAAATTTCGTTAAATGCAAATGATGCTACTATAATTAGAGCGTTACTTCAAGGCGCATTTGCATCTATAACCAATTATGGAGTTGAAATTCCGCCACAAGGCGAGCCTTATCCTATTGATTACTGCTGGGATTATGCTTATCTTGTTATGGAAGATTATATAAATACCCCTAGCAATTTATCACCATATATTACTAATATCCAAAGATACAGATCAAGCAATACAAAGATTGCCGAGTATATAGATGCGTTCTATAATGATATGGCGATAAGGTGCTACGAAACTATCATTTATAATTATGTTGAAGAAGAATTACTTAAGGTATTGGTCACAGAAACAGAAAACATAGGAGCGACCCAACTTAATTCAGCAATTTATTATAAGAATATATTTGAAGCATATATAGACGTGGAGGGCATAATAAAGGGAATTTACAAAGCTAATGAGTTGTATGATTGCCAAGTTTATAGTGAAAGCCAACGAAGCGAAGCAATTTTTGAATTGTTTGCGACCAAGATACAAGAAGCTGAACAAAAAGCTCGCAAAGACACCAACAATAACGCTGAAATGAGCGATATTATAGACGAAATATTCATAGCGCAAATTGGCTTAAGCGAAGGTTATGGCGAATACCTTCCGATCACGGGATATACTGTTGGCGACTTTATAAACAACTCTCTTGCAGAAACCAAGGTGGCAATGAGAGAGATAATTAACGGAATGATAAGTGCATGTATGGACTTCAGCCTTGATATTGGTGGAGAGCCCACGCTTAGCGATGCAATGAAAGAGATTATTAACCTTAGCATAAGACAAACGTATGCAAGTACGGTAAGTCTAAATACAAGTATTTCAGCTATAAGATCCAACATAACCACAGGCATAGCAAACACAACGGCAATACAGACATTATTTACAAGAGCTATTGCTAGCTATACTTCTAGAATATATATGGAAACGAAAATTGTCGGTGAAATTAGACGAGTACAGGAAGAAGGTATACGCTCAGACAGTTATTATATAATAGACCCATATGGAGATTATTTGTACGTGCCTACCAAGTTCATTGCTGATTTTAATGAGGAGAACGGCGGATTCAGCTATATCTTTAGTGCTACATGGTCCAATGATACAATATCCAACAATGTAAACAGCAAAGGCAATGCAAAATCGGACGAATATTCTTATATAGAGATGTGGCTCAAACTTTATGATAAATATAAAGAGTATCCTATATCTAAGGAAAGACTTGATGAAGTGCTCGCGAATGTGACACCAAGTGAAACGTGGGCAGAAATTAAGGAAAACAACACAGAAATATACGGTATTTTATTGAACATACAGCAAACGTTGATAAATACATTTGCGAATTACAATATATTTGAAGAGGCCACCACAATCGATGAAAAATCACTAATTCTTTACACCTATTACCGCGCAGGACAAAATCTTTACAACCGTGCTAAAAACGAGGCATTTAATATAAATACGTCTTGGGGTATGAACAGTGCGGAAATACTAAGAGAATTTGAAGAATATAAGTATACAACGCTGACGTCCTCGCTGTTTTTAACAACGACTATGGAAACGCAACAATTAAAGCTAGTTGTAAAAGTTCTTAATCAAACGATAGACGTTGGCGATATTCAAATCAAGGACGAAGAAGGCAACGTTTTCGAGGAGTTTGTAATAGAAAATCCATTTACCCAAACAAAGGAAGACATACCTAGCATCGTTACCATTAACGGTACCGATTACCCTGTTGTTTGGAAAAATGTTACCATAAGACCTACAGGTAATTTGAGCGCGAACGATAAAACCATATACGGAAATATAAAAAATAGCTCAGGACAGCAAGTAAGTATGACTTTGACGGTAAATAAGTGGGCGTATACAGGCATGCGTTACCTTTCTGGAACGAATCCAGACGGCTCAGATAAATTCACCTATATGAATAGCGACGGCTACCTCAATTTCTATTTTAGCGCTTATCAAGAATATTCAGCTAGTGATTATTATCAAGTGGTGTTTAACGTATATGACTCACCATCTACTAATAGCACAGCAACTTTTGTCAACTTTTATCCACAAGACAGCAGATTGCTAATCAATACAACAAGCGATGCGGATATGGCAGAAGTTAAAGAAAGAAAGGACTATGTTATCTATTGGGACAGCAATGTTAAAGCGTCGGTTATTAACAATGCAAGCAGCACAATAAGCGCAGAAGGCAACGTTTTCTTAGGCAACGCAACTGTAGGCGAGTTCAACCTTACCGGACTTGCAGACACAACAGTAACGGGCGTTGTAACCAAAGGAAAATATGCTTATGAGGAAATGGTAATCAACAAAATTCAACTAATTGACATAGACTCTGGGACATACTATAACGATGTTGCTCCCTACCTTATGGCGATGAGCGGAGAGGTTGCTCTTGTCACAGATCCAACCATGCATTTGCCAATGTCGGGCGTTATTATGATTAATGATGGACTTGTTGATTATGAACATAGCGATATTAAAGTGAGACTTATATGGAATTCATCTTACGAATTGGCAATCAATAAACTTGAAGGTTTTATAAGATACGCATACAAAGAAGATGTTGCGACCAACGAAGTTACGGCAAAAGCAAAGAACATACTTATGAATTTTGACCGTACCGAAACGGAGCAAGCGCAGCTAATCAAAGACGCTACAGCATATATAAGATATCGTGACGGATGCACGCATTTAGGTACAGAATGTGATTCTTGCCAAGCTGGTGCATATAAGCTACTATGTATAAACGAGAAGTACGATTACACGGGTCTTGAAAGCTATTTAACCGGAGGAATAAACGGCAAGCATACTGTGACAGTTGTGGTGCAGGTTGGCAAATCAATGGCACTTTACACGACAACGATGAAAGTAAGAATGGTATTTGGTGACTTTACGTCCCATGGCAATTATTACTTAACCAACCCGAATATATCCGAAAACGACCCCACCAATTATACTCGCTATAATTCGGTACCGGAAGGCAATTTGCCAACGACTGTTTATGTTGCGGTAAGAAAAAATTATTGGAATGAAGCACTTGCTAAAAACAGCTATGTAGCGGAAGGAACAATAAGCCCGTACAATACGACAGACACATATATATATAAACTGCTTGATATGTTTAACGAATCAAAAGTGCCCGGAGATAGCGACGTCAGCTTTATCAAGGTAACCGATATCGTATACGGCGACGTCAGCTTTGGTCAGGTTTCTTCTACTTCGTTTAAGATAGACCAAGTGACATACAACAGCAATTTGATATCATTTATTGTAGGATAAATAAGGAAAGATAATGAAAAAGAAATTAAGTTTATTCTTAATACTTATTATGATAACCGTACTAGCGGCTGCTCTTTTTGCGTGCACAAAGGACACAACCGAGATCGAAGATCCCCCAACCCGACCAACGCTAGAGCAAATTACGGTACCTCAAGCAATGCAAAAAACCTATGAAGGGTTGCTTTATGGTGGTGATGTGATTAGTGAAACCACAACTTTTGCTGTGGATAGTTTCTATACCATATACACCAAAGAAATAAACTATTCTATCACGTACAAGGCAAACTATGAGACTAATCCACAAGATAGTGAAATTTATCTAGCGATTTTTGATAATGAATCCAACAGAAACAGAGTATCTATATATTATGATAAAGCGAATTTATACATATTAACCGATTTTGAGAAGAAATTTATTGAAGATTTTAGCAAAACAGCTATGTTTGACGCATTCTTTGATATTATCAGATATGCAGATTTAACGAACAAGGTATTCAGTCAAAGTGGCGCAAATCTATTTGATAAGGATAATTCCTCGATTAATCTAGGTCTTTTCCTGAACGCTAGCGACATTAAAAAAATTCCGGTTACCGAAACAAGAGATAGTTTAGAATATAAGGATATAGACCTAGTTCTTATTTCGGACACAGTTAACACCTATATGGATAACTATCTAGGAGAAATAGGAGATAAGTTTGACGTAATAACGCAAAAATATCTAAACTTTAAATTGAACAGCGTAATAGAAAGCCGTTTTAGCAGCATTAACGTCAACACGCTGAATATGCAAACAGAAAGCGGTGTTGCTGATTATGTAAATCTTGAGGCTAGCGGCTCATTTACAGATAAGTCCAAATACAAGATTGAAGCAAGGTTAAATTATAACCTGGAATCAAAAACCGCAATTGATGAAAAAAACAGCTTTGACGCAGAAAAATTTACCCACGTTAAGCTAGGACAAAAGAATTTTATGGGTACTATCAATATTCCTGCGCTTAGCAAAGAGGATTTTGATATAAGCATCGTTACCAATTTAGATGCTAAAGATAACCAAAACAATGAGATGTCGATAGATATCCAAGATGCAAAAAAGAACCATCTAATGGGTGCGTATTATCGCGATCAAATTTTGTTTGCAGATATCTCAGGGCTAGAGACGCAATACGTAAAAGATGCGATAGATTTATCGGCGTTTAACCTGCCAAAGGTCTTTTTTGACGGAATAAATCTGACTAGCCTTATAAATGCATTTTATAATAGTGGCGTTAGGATGCTCAGCACAATTTTGGACAAGCCTTTTGATACAGGCGAAATACAAAATGAAAATCTTTACGCTATAATAATGGAAAATTTCGGCAACGATGGCAACGTAATTCATTATACTATCACGGAAGAACTTATTCAGCTTATTCGTGAAGATGAAACGAGAATAGCCGCTTTAGTGGCGCAGCAACTAGGGATTCCTTTAGAAAAGCTAGATAGCATTTTGGGCGAAGACTTCTTTGAATTAAGCACACTAAAAATCAGTTATAACCTAGACACAGGCACGATTGGAATTTCCTATTATTATAACAAAGAATTAATATTTAAAATGAGCGTAGACGAGAAAGAGTATATAGGTGTTACATTCCCTAGTGATACCACTTTAGAAACCAGCGCTTATAACAAACTGATAGTACCTGACGATATTAAAACCGAGATAAATGTAGAATTTGAAGTTACAAATGCGAAAGAATATAGTGATATGAGCAAAATTCTGGGAGCGTTTATAGGGGATCCATCGGGAAAAAACACCCCGTATAATATTATCACGAAACAAAAGTTAGTTTTAGATGTGCAAGCAAGTGAAAGGTTTGTAAATATAGGAAGCGACACGCTTATTTCCGAATATAGGATGCGCTTTGATTTATATTCCAAAGAAGACCCGACAAACATTTTACTTAGTGTTTATTCCAACAAACAAAACGGAACGGAATATTTGGTAGAATATGGTTTGCCAATTGGAAAAGAACCATACCAAAACACCACAGGAATTAAATATAAAATAAAAAAATCTGTTGTTTCGGCATCTCTCAATAAGATATTAGGCGAAAACAATGCATTTGAAGACACCTCGCTATTTGGAATTATAAGCGAAATATTAAATGGAAAAGCTTCCCATATTCAAGCATCTAATTCCGATGGATATTTTAACTTTGTTTTAGACGTGGTTACAGATCCTGAAACAGGAGAGAAAAATGATCCTGTAAAAAATCTTATTGGCGTTTCCGACTTAAGAGCTAGTGTAAAAACGAGGTTCCTATTTGAAGAAGTGGTGCTTAACGATGTTGTTTGGGAAGAATATTCTGTTCCCAGCATAAAGGACGGAACGTTTGAAAGTGCAGTAGGTATAGATAGTTTATATAGTCCTAATAGCAAATGGAAAGATAAAATTGACGTTACCTTTGGAATTGGAACAATTCAAATGGTACCCAATTACGTTGAAGAAAGCATAAATATAAGCGGTGACAAAAAAACGTATACGCCACAATGTGAACTGTTTGGTAATACCAATCATTACATGTTGACTATATATAAGGAAATAGGCACCTATACTGTTAAACGTCTATTATCAGATACAATAATTATTGACCCGTCGGAAACAGACAAATTACCTACAGAAATAGAAGTTGAGTTTACCAATGGGAAAACAGGCAAATTAACCTGCAAAATAAACGGACTTACTGACGACAACGTGACGTACGAAGGACTTAATTTAGACGTTTTTGCCAATGACAAGAAAGCAAGTTATACTTTACAAATAGGCGACAACAGCATACTAGAGATTGCCTTCACGGTATATGTTGCAGTAAACAACCGCACGGTTCTTCCGCTTGTAGAAGATGGAGAGGAACTAACTATTGATGAGAATGTTCCAGTTATTGGAACGATTACAATAGACCCATACGCCTACGCTATGAAAAAAATGGATACGCCTTCATACAATTTTATTTTGGAAGGTATTATCAAGCAGGCGATGAAAATTAATTTTTACAACGTATATTATGATATTGCACAAGGCAAAGAGATTACCTTTAATGAAGAAGGAATCAACTTCTTCTATTTGGAAAAGTTAGATTTATTTTGGGAATTTGACGAGAATCAAATCAAACATTCGGGTGGAGTGTTGTACGCGTACTCTTATTTTGGGGAGGGAAGTACCGCTATAAAAATCGCTATTAAGATAAACATTATGGCGAAGAACGTAAACTATGTTGTAATAAATGATGAAGAAATCAATAGATATACCATCGATAGTTTGGTTACGTCTACCTATGGAATACCAACTCAAACGGGCATAGGAAGTAGCGTTACAGTGTATTTTGGCGATGGCACATCCCGCATAGTAAGACTTCTGCGACCAGAACAACTATCCGACGAGGATTATTATCAAAATTATCTGCCAACAGAGCTTGCTTGGTATATACCTAATCCCGATTATATGGCAAATGTAACATTAGAATACGGTGCAAGTACTTTGTTCGGTGACAGTATGCGAAACAGTACCTACGCATATTTCAAAATTGGTACACTTGATAAAGACAGAGTAGACTTGATGGTAGAAGTGCCGGAAAGAAGGGAATCTGCAGACACTTTTGGGCATGCAAACGCCATTCAAAAGATAATCGACAATGGCGATGGAACGTTCAGTACTTCCAATATTACTTCGGTCAACATTTCTCCTGTAAAGTTTGGAGAAGATGATGATTTGTATAGCTCTTATAGTATAAACCCGTATGACGAGGATGGTAAACTGCCCAATGAAATTTTTATGAAAGTTTACCGAAAAAATTCCAATAATAATGATTACATTATGAAAAAATATAATGTAAACTGGCTAACAACGGCGGGAATTGGCGGTGAAGAAACCAATATTCTTTATATTGATAACAACGGATATGCCCGACTTGCGCATCCAACTACAGACGAAAATGATTTTTATATCTATGGTGTTATTGGCGACGGAGCGTTTAATGTAGTTATTAAAACAATAGTTAAAAACCTTGCTAGTAAATTAAGAAGTATACAATATGAGGGAATGGAAGTAGATGCGGCAGAAATGGCAATTGATGCATACAAATCATACAATTTGCCCGCAGCATTTACAGCAACGCTTGAAAGCGGAGAAAGCGTTTATCGCAGTGATATCGCTTGGATGGTGCAAAAGGAAGGCGACACAGAGTGGCTGCCTATCGACAAACCATTATATGGCGATTATAATGCCGCGCTTTATGGAGAAAATGGCAAATACCTATTTGGTTATGAGGGCGGAACGTATATATTACGTTATATTCTCGAAGCATCGGGGTCGGTGCTGAGCCAATCACTATTTATATATGTCACCGTCGAATCAAGAACGATAGTTTCTGACACCATAAATATTTACGAAACAGGGCGACTTGTTACTGGATACAATGAGATAAACTATTATAAAGCCGATAGCGACATATTGCTAAGCCGTATAAATGCGCTAATTGATGATACGCAAAAGAGGTTAAGAGTAGGTATAGGTTTTGAAGAAGCAAGAACGGATCTTATACTAGATAGATATAATTTATATGTCGATTGGGTAAGAGCAAATCCAGCCGATGCAAATTATACAAGTAGCTTGGACTATCTAGCATACATTTTAAAAAATCCGCAAGGCGAAGAAAGTATGCGCCTCGTAGGAACTATTTATACAGGAACAGTGAACGAGCAAAGCCTTAGTGTAATGTTTTCTTTAGCTAATCTTGTAATAAGCAACATAACTTTAAATAAAGCAGAATATTCCGAAAGCGTGTATGCTGTGGAACTGCCACAAAAAGAAAACGACGGCAGAATAAGCATGGCGTTGTTAAGAACAGATGAAGAACTAGTTATTAATATTCCTAAGATTTTCGCTCTAACAGTGCCCGTTAACAACGTGGAAAGATACGCGACACCGTATCAGTATATAAATTATGTATTTGAAAAAATAATAATGGTTTACTACAACGGTACAACAGACAGCGAAATAACACCAATGCTTGACTTTGGAACGTATTCTGAACGCACATTTAACCAAAAGGTGCTTGGAATAACCGACGGACTCTATTTGCCTACGGAAGAAAGCACTACAATTATTCACATTAAGAAGTTATCTGCAGGAAGCGCCCAAGAAAATATTAAGGTTCGGATCGTAGCAAAAATTGATATTCGTGAAAGTACCGGCAGAAACGTTACGGCAGAACTTTACAATGAACTCGGAGAAAGCTGTACTACAGAAGGGTATATTTTGCCTACATATATTGACGTTCCTTATAGAAACTCAGGAGTTGTAAGGTATCACCTTGCCTCAACTGGTTGGAGCACAAGCGAAAATATCGGCTCAAATAAGGCAACAAACATTGAGATTACTTCATTAAACGTACTTTCGCCAAATGCTATAAGCTATGCTTTCTATTACGTATTGCCGATGCAAGGCTTAAAGGACGGTGTACAAGATGAAGGATATTATTATCTGACTGTAAATATTCCAAGAAAAAATATTAAAGACGTTAATTATACCGCAATGGCAGAAGAAAGCCTTTATGATATAACGGACGGATATATAACCATAAACAATGCATACTTGTTCTATAACAATCAAATAAGTTATACAAGCGGCGCAACAACCTATAATCCTGGCTTTGACTATACCAAGTTGCCCGACGTTATTAACGCAAAAATTATTCCTGATTATTTCGACTCTACCTCTGTAAACTATTTCCACGTTTCTTGGATTCCTGTAGAAAATGCGATAACCGAAACAGACATAGTAAACGGTATAAGCAGAGGAGATAAACGCGCGCTTGCCACAGCAACTATTTTAAGCTATTATAACGAACTGGGTGAGCACGTCACACAAACGGTTACCGTTTATATAGAAATGGAAGCAATGGTGTTTTCGGGCATTGAATACGCGGTTAAGGGCGTCAGTTTAGATATAAGGAAAGATGAGGACAATGTTAGCAACACTATTGTAATAGATCCATACGATGATAAGATAGGATATAACGGTATATTTAAGTTGCCAACGATAGGGCTTGTTATAAATTTTGAAAACAATGAAAAATATACGGTAACGCCGGCGGCAAATTCACCAATTGAAAATCCTATTACCGATGACATAAGGAAATTTGATCTGCTGGATAACGATATGCAGTATATTAGAACCATCACCGAAATTCCTTACGGGTATAGCGGTTACACGCTTACTGACAGCAACTTACCGATTAATGGACTGTTGTATATTAGAATGGTAATGTTTACAGGGCAGGAAATGCTACTTACTATAAATATACTTAGCAGGGTTGTTGATCAAGCACACATAACAAATACGGTAAAGATTAACGACGAACTTCAATATATTGGGTTGCCGCGTCTTTATTATATAGACCCATATAACAGTATAACGCATAAACTTCCGGATACAGCTAGTATAGTTTTTGTAAATAGTGATGAGGCTACAACTCTGCCTATAATAAGATGGGAGATATTAGGAGATAGCAACGAATATAAAAATATCAATTCAAGCCCGTATTTTTATAGCCTTACAAGTACAATAAACGGAGAATACAGTTACGCATACTACGATTCTGAATCTGACGGGTACAAAGGCGGGGTATTCACGCTAAGAGCGTATATTTCCATGGGAACCCACTCAGGAGGTATTAATATTGGCGAACAAGGTTTCGACATATTGGTTATCATTTTGAATAGGTCACTTAAAACATCATTTATAACAAGCCACGAATACAACGATCCTATAGAAGGGTTACTGGCAGATATTGGTGGAAACTTGGAAGAAAGCATGTTTGTTGATTACGATAAGTATTATACCGCCGAATATTTTGCAAAAGGCTCACCTATTGAAATCTTTAGTAGCGGCATACCTGTTGAATTATATTATTCTAATGTTTGCGGCGAACCGATGATCCCCAATATAGATTGGTCAAGGTATGTTGATGATTCAATAATTTCCTATGAAGGTTTTTCCAATAGAAATGTAGACGGCTATCTTAATGTAGAAAACACCAATATAAATTATATGTACAATCGGTTTAAAAGCCAGGTGGAAACTACATATGCGGAGCTTATAAAGTCTATGACTTGGGATAGCTTTTTCACCACGGAATCAGGAAAAATGGTACCGCTTAATTACTATAATACACAAACTATAAATAACTTAAAACAGCTGCTTGTAGAATTAGAGATAGCGGTAAAAAATCAAACATTTAGATTGGTGATTGAAAAATTCAACAGCGCTGAAAATACGGCAGCCTTAGCTAAGCGTATGGAAAGCGTTCTTCTTCGCTCGGTTATGAGCAATAATAGCCATTTAAACAATGAGGAAGAAGGAGTAGCATTCTTATACGATATGCTCAAGCAACAACATAGCAATAACGATATGAAAGCCGAAGATAGGGCAATTTATCTAAATTGGGTAGATTCATACAACAACTTTAAAGGGAATTATACTGGATATGTTGAAAACATCGACGCGGAGAAGTTGACACCTTACCAAAGCCTTAAGAGGGATTTATATGACAAAGCCTACGAAAATCTATATTTCTATGGCGAGGAGTACAACTTTAACGATGCACTATACGCAGAGTCAGCCAAGAAACTGGCAAATTATATAAACAATGCAATTTGGCTAAAGATGTATGATATGGCAACAAAAGAAGAACGCTTGTATATGTCGACGATACTAGGACAGGATAGCAGTGTTGCGTCTCGCGCAAATGCATTAAAGATATTGATGATTTCAGACCTTAAAACGATTGGAAGTTACGGCGAATATGCAAACGCAAAAATAAGCGCACCTCAAGTTACCTTTGACAATTTCAAAGATGGACTGGATACGTTTTATTTCAACATCTATACAAATTTAGCATTGGATGAAGAGGTTTACGCACAATTTTTACTCAATAAAGAAGCAATATTTGAAGAGCTTATAGCTTCTTCATTTAATGATGTAATAGATGCGTATAGAAAAGGTATCATATCGACAACATTGCAAGAGTATTTTAACGTGCTTAAGGCTAAAATAGTAAATACTATGGTGCCTACGGATGAAAATGGCAACACAATTAGTTTCTACTATGACGAAGCTTATCACGTATATGACTATATGGTAGACAGAGATACCTACTTAGATGACAACAAAAAAGAAGCAGCAATCGACACATATATAAGCTATCTGAGAGAGAATGCAATAAGCAATATCAGCCCTTATAACAACGAAAGTACGGCAAAACAAAGCTGGGATTCTAGGTATGGAGCGTATCAGCTAAAAGCCAATACTGTCATGATTGCAGTAATGGATGAGATACTTGAAAATAACTTTAATGTATACATAGATGCAATGTATGATTTCAAGCTTTATTTGCAAGACGAGGCATCAAAAAGATTTGATATAAGCATAGAGTATGCAGATAAACTTGTTAATGGTATAGTAGTACAAAGTTTAATAGACAATCCAAGGAGCGTTGGACCTAACAATATAAACGCTTATTCAGTATTTGCAGATGTTTATGGTCCAAGTATTGGTGAGTATAACACAGGAGATGATATTTACAACTTGATTTATGAGAGTTTGGATGTCTCCAAGAGGACTATATTAGCTCAAAAACATACTGAGTTTTCAAGCGGAACAGATTCATTTTTACGTACAATACACTATTTCTTGTATGAAGCCAATGCAGATCCTATAATTCGTATAGCAACGCAAGATTTCTTCTACTTAAAGCTTTGTCAAACCGCGGGTAAGAATTTTTATGATTTATTATATCAACAATCAAAAGACAGCGACAACGAGAACAAAGAATCGTTAGCAATATATCTTGCCAACGTAGAGCTTGGATATGAGAACGCGACATACGAAACGGAACTGAAAAAAGCAAGAGTATTTAGAAACCTTCAAAGCTACTACGCAAACGTTACAGGGCAATATAAAGGTCTTATTCAAGAAATTTATGATTCTGTTTTAATAGATATTAAAGATGAAGCATACGATACTTTGTATAGCGGTTTATTTAGGGAGTTCGCATTAGAAAAAGAAAATTTGAAAGAAAGCAAAGGCAACGTAAAAGCCATTGCGTTTGATTATCTTTTAAAAGCATACGAAAAAGATGCAGATACAATTATTGAATTTTACAATAATGAAATCAGCGCATATGTCGATAGAAATATGTACAAGTATGCTGAAAGTCTATACAATAAGATGTATGAGCAAAATGCATTTGTTTATGAGACATCTGATACCGACCCGACCGAGAAAAACTACCTTGATTTAACACAAGAACAGGAAAGTTTGGTGGAAAGGCAGGCGGTTAATTATTATTATAATAATTTAGCAACAAGTGAAGAAAAACTAAACATTAGCGCATCTAGTCGTATTTTTGGAGAATATATTGTTGGCGGGAAATATTCAGCGCCCGAAGGCGTTTATGAGTTTTTAATTAAAAGATATGATATTGGTGAAGAGTTTATCAGTAAGCTTACCGCTTGCAAGTATTATTGCAAATTAAATTATGCTGCAGAAAATGTTACCGATACGATAAACGACAAATACCAAGATCCGTCTGACATACTCGATTATATCGAAATGTATTATAATGTTTATCAAGAAAAGATTGGCTCAATGGGCGGACAATATAATGAAGATATCATTACAGAGTTTGCTAAAAAAGACTACATAAACTATCAGATTGAGCAAATCGTATTAAGAAAGTATATATTAGAAAAGCTAACGCTAACTAATGGTACGCTTATCCCGCAAGGAAAAGAAGAGCTTTATTATAAACTTTACGACAATGAATATAAAACAATGTTAAATAATACGGGCGTTACCTTAAGTGGAGCAGAGGCGCTATACTATCGTTTATTCTCAACTGTTCCGTCGGAGCTTAATATAACGGCGGAAGAATTGGAAGATATACTATATAACCATATGGTGCTTAGTGGCGATAAGGATAATTATTATTCAATATTTGCTTTGGCAAAAGATAAATTGGACGAACTTGAAAACGCAAGCTATCAAGCAAGATTAGAAAATGATAAGACCCGTAACTATAATGTTTATAGCACTATAAAAGATAAGCTTTTGAAAAAAATGTTGGAGCTAATCGACTCAACGGTTGCAGAAGTTGAGATACAAGAAGGGTATATTACCGTATTTGATGAGCTTATAGCACCCTATTATGCTAACGAGGAGTTGTTGGGGTATAATTATGATGATCTTGATAATGCAAGGGACACTAAACTAGCTGACGACGTTCTGGTAGGTGAGTACGATTATTATTTGACTTCTGCCAATGCCATACAAAAAGGTTTCTTACAGGCAATTTATAGACAAGAAGAATTAAGGCTTGGTGATGGACAGAATGTTAATCACCTGAAAACCATAAGCCATATGGCTTTATGTATAGTTATAAACGAAGCAAAGTTGCTCGCATTCAGTATTGATTATGATCTTATAGAATTATCTGATATACAAAACGATATCAGAACAATTTTCAACGATGATGCGAAGAAGCAGTATCTAGATATTTTTATTGACAATTTAAAAGATAAAAACTTCCTGATAGCGGCTGCATATATAGAAAAGATGATTAAAAACAACCGTTATTCTACAAATTTTGTAGTAGTTGATAACCTTGAGGGAATGACTGAAGAAGAGCAAAATAATTATTGGGAACAATTAGCCCAATATGTAGATTATTCTAATAAGATTTACAACAAGTTGTTGCTAACAAGCGCAAATGATACGGCAAAAGAATATCTTCCATTCATTACGTCGGGTAAATTCTTAACGACCATGAAAAGTCAATTAAGCAATAAACTGAATATGTCAATGTCGATTTATACGGAAGGTGTTGTAGATAATAGTGATACATCATATCAAGAAGTGCTACAAAGAATGGTCAACGAGGCAATAGTAGAATACAAATTTTACACACAAGACCATATTGTAGGTTCGGACGTTATAGTTAATGCGAAGAACAAGCATTTACTGTACTTTGACGTACAATTGTTGCAAGATGAAGAAAATTCCTCCACGCAAGATATCAACAAGATATATTTGACCAACCTTAATAAAAAGGACAATGAAGCTACCTTAATCACGCGTGACGGGTTCCGTTTTGTATATCCGCAGATAGAAATTGCTTATGTAGATTATTATGGTGAAACAGATGTTACTGACGCTCAGGATAAATATGATGGAATAGAAACATCGGAAAACAAGTTCCTTAACAAAATTACTATTGATCCGCTCAATCCGGACTTGCCAAGCACAGTACACGCATACGGAATATACCGTAAAATGTCGGGCGGGGGCGAATATGGCATACTTGATGTAGGTATGGTGAACGTTACTTATGATGAGATATTCCTTTCTTTGGAAGGTGAATATGCCGGCAACGCACTAGAAGGCGATAGCTCGTCAAGCTATCAGATAACGGCCGTGAACAATAAAAATGATGAATTCTTGATCAGTTTAACAGTATTCTATCTAAACAGGACAGTGCAAAGCTATTATGTAAGTGGCGAAGGCTATACGTCATCAGGTAACGAAATTAGCGGTGGGGAGTATTCCAAATACTATAATTTGTTCGATTCCAGCGCAAATACAAACAGAATAATAATAGATCCGACATTAGAAGAAACGGTAGATAAGGATAATAAGACATATAGGATGCCTTCTTCTATCGTTGCCAACTATATTGATTATGAAAACGATACCTACCGTAGAGCGAGCCCCAAAACTATGAGCTATTACAACGTAGTATGGGATTTACAAGGCGTCAATTATTCGCTGTCCGGTTTGCAAGAAAGGTCGTTAAGGATTTTGAGTTATTATACAAACGTTGGCGATGGAACGTATAACAAAGTCGTATACGATTATGCCAATAATCGTATGACAATAACAAAATACTTAGAATCAGACAATTCGAGAATAAGCGTAAATATCTTTACAGGAATTCCTTCCAACTCGATATGGAACGTAACGCTTACTGTAAATGTAAAAACGGTCGATAAAATTTATATTAAAAATGAATATGGAACAAATACCTTGCTTGCAAAGTTTATTAGCGACGAAATAAGCGGAGACGGCAACGATGAAAGGTGGCTGGTAGCAGAAAGCGAGTTTACAGTTAATCCCTATTACGTAGAGTTCTTCAAAGGTATTGTGTTAGAGTTTAGCGATGGCGATTCTTATGAGATAAGCACAGATATAGATTGGATATATCATCCAAGTAATGGCGTTGACAAACTTAGAGAGATAGTCAACAAATCAATTTCTGAGCCTAATAATAGATATATAGTCGCAGGCTTTAATTATATTTGTGAAAATATTTGGATTAAGCTAATGGTCGACGATATTGAGATAGTAAGACCTATCGAAATCGATGAAAATGGAGATATGGTTGCAGGCTACATAGATGGCGGAACAATATATCTGCTTGCCGATACGTCCGAGCAAAAAGAAGCGCAGCTCGCGTCCTTCTATCCTTACATGTATTACAATTTCTCTACCGACAAGTATAATGAGGATTGGAGAAAGGTGCCGCTCAACTTTAATGCCAATGCGATAAGAAATATTGTTATTAAAGAAAACAACGTTTATCCAGGGATACTTGCAACGCTTGGCAACAATAGCAGTGGCTTCAACATAATGTTTACAATAAAGGTTATCAGTCCCAAACTGTTTGCGTCACTTGGTGGTGAAAACAACCACTTTATAGTATATGATGCGTTAAGTATGCCGGTGGATGGCAACAGCAGAGTTATCTCTTCCAGCTCAGATATGCCTCAGATATTTGGCAATAACTTTGTACAAGTAGAAAACGGCTTGGGCACAATGTTCCATATCCTAAACACAAGTTATGACGTTGTAAATGAAAAAGTGATATATGAGTGCCGTTATTATATGGATACAACCAGTGAAAAAATAGCCGGCGGTGAAGACGGACTAATGACGCTGTCGTTTAAAACAGTATTACCGTTAAAAACATATAATTATACCGGCATTGGCGATGTCAAATTTGTGAACACGTCAAGTGATAATTATTTATGGAAAATGGTAAATAGCTTTGAAGAAACAGATGCGTTATACTGGAAACTTGGACAGACAATGACTCCAAGCTTGTTACCGCAAGGCTATGATACAACCACGGGTGAAAGAATTAATATGATGTGGGATCTTGACAACGTTAATATTAATTTTGCAACGGGAGAAGAGGGATACTATACGGTAAGAGCGTATTATTATTCTTCAAGCGCACAGTGGCATTATAAAGAAGTAAACATTCATATCTTACGTGAGGATATAACCACAGAGATTGTACCAGATACAGCGTTGAATAAGGTATATGACGGCAACAAATACACATACGACTTAGACTATGAACTGCTTATACAGTTGCGTCAAGATGGCTCATTCGCGCCAATTGACCCTGCAAACGTGACAATAGAATACCGCGTAAGCACGTCAAGCGAGTACAACTATTCTACCACGTATAGACCATTAAATGCAGGAACGTATTATATCCGCATAACCTTAGATGACTATAACTTCTATGGAACGACAATAGTTACGCTTACAATCGAACCATTCAAGATAAAAGGCAGTATACCGGGCGGCTTGGGCGGACAGGCAGGATTGGTTACTGATATAATTTTTGAGGGAGCAGATTACGGCAACTATATATATTATACCTATAATGGACAAACGCAAGGGTTGGTGGTAAGCAGTGGTTTGCCGTTAGTACATGTTCAAAACTGGCCACAAACAAAAGGCCAGAAAGATAGCCTGTATTTGTCAAAACTTGGATTAAATCCGACAAATAGCGAAATCACAATAGCAAAGAGTGCATCTTATAACGAATTGTTTGGACAAGTTACACCCGCAACGCAAGTGTTCTTAACAAAATTTAAGACGCAAGTAAGGGAAGAATACGGCATAGTAAGCGAGAACGAATTGAACGCAAGAGTATTTGATTTGCTTGATTATAATCTGTATATATCAGAAGTTGTTCCTACAATAATATATAAAAATATGTCGGGTATTGTTTTGGAAAAAGAGCCTGTGGACGTTGGAACTTACCAGTTCAGCTACAATATAGAAGCTTCACCAAACAACGGCAATTACATATTTGACTCAAGAACAACAGTAATGGTCGGCAGAATAGTAATAAAACAACAAGATTTAACATACAGCTTGGCAAGCAATAACTTAATATATAATGGCGCTTATCAACATCCGCTTATCAACAACCTGCATCTTGCCAACGGCAACTTGCCAACGGGCGTTAGTGTTAATTATACGTATAGATACTCTAGGAACAATGAATGGATAGAAACCAATCAAATTAAAGACGTTGGGACGTACTATTTAAGAGCAGAAATTAATGGCGGAAGCAACTATCCTTCATCCACACTAGAAAACTTGAGCGTTTACATAGTTGCTCAAGACTTACGCATAGGTTTTGACGAAACAAACACGCAAAGCCAATACCTGAATGATATTGTAGACTATGGAAAGCATTTAGAGTTTAGCGGGCTTGTGGGCAATGATAAAGCAAACGATTTTTACGCACCGATAGTATCTGGCAATGTGCAAAGCTACTATACGATTGGTTCATATCCTATATTTATTGATGGATTCAAGCTAGACCTTGGCGACGCCCACACTTATACTAAGTTTGACAATCAAACAATTTATGAAATTGGCGGTTTAAGGTATTATAAACTTGAACTAAAGAATGCAACAGAGCCAGGCAGTTTATACTTGCAGTTAGATGAATATGGTGAGTATGTATATCGAACCCTAATAAATAAGTTTAATAACTATAATATCTATATTTCTATAGATAATATATAT
>DATFIH010000191.1:0-3913 GCA_035270205.1 Clostridia bacterium
ATCATATAATTGTAACTAAAAAGGGAGAGACAAATGCAATTTTTTGGAGTTCATAGATTAGCGCTTGACGATAAAAACCGTATGCGTATACCCAATAAGTTCCGCGCAAAGCTAAATGATAATTATATTATTTGCGGCGGTACGGGCGGTTGTTTATTTGTTTTGGGCGAAGAAGAATTTAATTCATTGTTTACAGATAAGCTCAGCGAGCTAAAACTTAACGATGAAGAAAAACAAGAAGCATTACGAGGACTCGCCAGCACTATGCAAGTTCCTGAAGAGGATGCGCAAGGAAGATTCGTTTTACAAGGTAATCTCAAATCCTATGCGGGAATAAACAAAAAAATAGTATTTGTAGGCGTATTAAACAGAATTGAAATATGGCCGGAAGAATTATATGAAGAAAAATGGGGCAAAAATAAGCTTGATATTAATTCAGTAGTAAAACTACTTCAGGTGTAACAATGGAATATTTACATATTCCCGTATTGTATAACGAAGTACTAGATGGGTTAAACATAAAGAGCGATGGTTTTTATTTTGACGGAACACTTGGTGGAGCGGGACACTCTGAAGGGATAGTTTCACGTCTTGAAAAAGGTATGCTATTAGCTACCGACAAAGATATAAACGCCATTGCCAACGCTCAACAAAAATTGTCAAAATATGATGGTAAGGTAAAGCTTTTACACGATGATTTTAAAAATATTGAAAGCTATCTTGACCAAATGAACATTGAAAAACTTGATGGAGTCTTATTAGACTTAGGTGTAAGTTCTTATCAGATAGATAATGCAGAAAGGGGCTTTTCGTATACCAAAGACGCACCTTTGGATATGCGAATGGACACTTTTCAAACTTTATCGGCTTATGAGGTAGTAAACGAATATAGCGAAAGAGCGATAACAGATATACTATTTGACTACGGCGAAGAACGGTACGCAAAATATATTGCAAAAAAAATTTGCGACAGAAGAACGGCATCGCCTATAAAAACAACTTTGGAACTTAGCGAACTTGTTGCAAGTTGCTATCCAGCTAAAGAAAGATACAAAGGAGGCAATCCTTCCAAACGCACCTTTCAAGCCATAAGGATAGAAGTCAATGACGAATTAAGAGGACTTGGAGAATTCGTACAGAGAATAGCATTACGCTTGAACAAAGGCGGCAGAATGTGTGTAATCACTTTTCATTCTTTAGAGGACAGATTGGTAAAGCACGCATTTCAATATTTGGAGAAAGATTGCATATGTGACAAAAAGCTGCCGATTTGCACCTGTAACAAGAGAAAAGATATAAGTATAATAACGAAAAAACCAATTTTAGGTACAAAAGAAAGTGAGGTAAACAAAAGATCCGGAAGCGCAAAACTAAGGATTGTCGAAAGAATATAAAACAGGAGGATGGGAAGGAATGGAAAACTACGCATATTTAGACAAGGAAGAATTAACAAGTTACGACAGATACATTTTAAATAAAAGAAATGGACTTGAAAAAGCTCCTTCTTTTTCTACGGTAAGAAGCCAAAATGTAGTTCAAAAGCAACAACAGGTACCTTTTGAAATTAGAGCAAGCAGAGTCGAAGATACAAGCGCAAAAAGAAAACTTGACGATTATGATAAGTATCTTTTTGAGCAACTACAACGCACAGAGCCATCCGCTGAAAGAGTTTTGACAAAAGATGAGTTTTACGGTTCTAATGTCGAAAAAGGTCAAGATAAGAAAAATGTATTTAGTAAAATGTTTAATAATGTAACCTTTAAAAAAGGTGGTAAAATAATCTTAATATTTTATGTCATTATTATGATTGCTCTTGCATCTATTTTAATAGTAGCAAACACAACGGATACTTACGGAGCGAACTTTGCAAACGCGACGCAAGACAGAGCATCTGAAAACATTGGTGTTGTTGGTAGTATGACAATAGAAGAAAAGGATTTCGAGCAAGATAACTGGTTTGACCGCTTGTGTGACGCTATTAATAAATAACAGCGAGGTCAAATAGTATTAATTATTCAAGATACAGACAAAGGAAAAGGTTGTTAGCAATAGGATTGCTGATAACCTTTTTATTTGTAGCGGTAATAGGCAAGCTTATTTATATTCAAATTGTATCAGGCTCATCAATGCAAGTCAGAGCTTTGGATCAATGGACACGCGACGTCCCTATAACGGGGGAACGCGGGGATATATATGATTCAAACGGCATAATTTTGGCAGATACAGAAACGCTTTATACTGTATACGTTCGCCCTGTTTCCGTTAACAACAAGGACTACACCGCAAAGCTACTAAGTAATGTTTTGGGAATAGATAGCGAAAAGTTGTTAAATAAGATGACTTCTAAGATAAGCGAAATAACAGTAGCAAAAAAAGTAAGCAAGTTACAAATGCAGTTGCTTGTGCAAAGCGAAATTACAGGAGTGTATTTTTCGCAAAACCTGAAAAGAGTTTATCCATACGGCGATTTTATGACGCAGGTGCTAGGATTTACAAACGTTGATGGCATGGGTCAATCGGGAGTAGAAGCGTATTATAACAATTATCTTAAAGGTGTGGACGGTTATATTCTTACTGAAACAGACTTAGTTGGCAGAGAACTTGATAATAACATTACCAGATATATAGAAGGGGATAAAGGGCAAAGCGTATATCTAACTTTAGATTATGCGATTCAAAACATAGTAGAAAATGCAATAGCAGATTCGTATAAAAGGTTTGAAGCGAAAAACGTCAGTTGTCTTGTAATGAATGCCAAAACAGGCGCAGTCTTAGCAATGGCGCAAAAACCGTCTTATGACTTAAATAATATACCAAGAGATAATGTGGCGGAGCTTTTCGGTCTTAGCAACAGTATGCTTGTATCCGGTGTATATGAGCCAGGTTCTACGTTCAAAATCCTTACTGCGGCGGCAGGCTTAGACTCGAAAATGGCTAGCACAAAAGACACAGTATACTGTCCGGGATATAGAATAGTTGACGGTCAGAGAATAAGATGCTGGCGTACGATAGGTCACGGTTCACAGTCCTTTGTACAAGGCGTACAAAACTCTTGCAATTGTCTTTTTATGGATATAGCGCAAAAAATTGGCGCAGAAAACTTTTATAAATATCTTGATACCTTTGGTATTACCGAAAAAACAGGTATTGATATGAGTGGAGAAGCTAGCGGGCTTACAATATGTTGTGAAGATGTAAAATCTGTTGATCTTGCGCGTATTGGTTTTGGGCAAGCGATTGCTGTAACACCTATAGCGCTACTTAATGCAGCGGCATCGGTTGTTAACGGCGGAAAACTTATGACACCGTATATACTCGATAAGGTTACAGACAAAAATGGCAACACTATTGTTCAAAACTATCCTATCGTTAAACGAAATACTATCAGCTCGGAAACAAGTCTTAAGATGCGTGAAATACTTGAAAGCGTTGTTGTTGAAGGCGGTGGAAAAAACGCCAGAGTTGAAGGATATAGAATTGGAGGAAAAACAGGTACGGCGCAAAAGTATTCCAACGGAGTCATTGCTCACGGAAAATACGTATCAACATTTATAGGTTTTGCTCCGGCAGATGATCCCGAATATATATTATTGTTTATTGTAGACGAACCGCTTGGTTATATGTATTACGGAAGTTTGGTAGCCGCTCCTTATGCATCAAAAATATTTAACAATATTTTTAATTATAAAGGCATTGAACCACAAAACTCGCAAGAAAAAGAAACCTTTATTATGCCCGAACTTACTGGTTTATCAGTAACAGAGGCAGTTAAAATACTTAAGAAACTGGGGATGTACTATGAATTAAGCGGAGCAAGCGGAGTTGTAAGTTACCAATTTCCAGTAGAGGGAAGTTATGTTACCGCAGATAATATCGCATTAATAGAGGTGAATTAAAATGAAAACTTTAAATG
>DATFIH010000192.1:0-2879 GCA_035270205.1 Clostridia bacterium
ATATAAACATATTTTTTCGTTTGTAACTTGCGTTTGCAATAAGGTAAACAAGGTACAAGCTAAGGAATGCGCAAGCAAACAAAGCAAGAGTCATAGGCAAAGCGGCATTGTTTATCTTTGAAGTCATAATGCCTTGGTCAAATTCTTTAACAACTTTATAGTTTGTATAGTCGGGTATTGCTTTTATTTCGTCTATTAATGTATCTATATCAACTTGTTTTGCGGCTTTTATAAATATTTTGTTATAAATATTCCCAAAATATCCACCTATAAATTGGCTTGCAACATTTTCTTTACAATAAAATACATATGCGCCATCTGTCTTAAAGCAAGGATGTTCTTTTACAATTTTTGCGACATAGAAAGTTTTTGTTAAATTTCCGATAGTAAGTTTTAGAGAGCTGTCTATATCGAGTTGTAACGATTTGCTTGTGTACTTGTCAATGATAATTTCGTCACTTTTTATATCGCGATCAACACCTTTTGTAACTTCAAGCGTATTAAGCCGGTATAAATTTTCTTCATCAATGCCACGCAAATTGATATATTCGGTTTTGTCATTTAACTGGCTCACGCCGTAAAGGTCTAAAACTCCTATAAAAAAATCTGCCTTATCATTAAGCTTAGTAAGGGCAGTATCGTTAATTATTCTGGAACTTGCTTCGGGCTTGTATTCTATCCGAATATCAGCGTTTTCAGCCTCCACCTTTTGCGCGAGGGAAAATTGTGTTGCTACAATTTGTCGATAGCTAAAACACAAAAAAAGAATTATTGAAGTTATCGCTATGGTAATTATTATGGCAAATGTACGTAGGGTGCTTTCAGTAAAGTTCTTGTACGCGAGCCTAAGCATTGTGTATCCTTCCGTCTTTAAGTGTGACGATGCGTTTTGCGTATAAAGAAAGCTCGGCAGAGTGAGTCACCATAACGACAGTTGTGTTATAGCGAGTGTTAATATCTGTGAGAAGACTCATTATCTTAAGTGCGTTAGCACTGTCCAAATTGCCCGTAGGCTCGTCTAAAAGTATGACCTTAGGTCTAACAAACAAAGCTCTTACAATTGCCGCGCGTTGTTGCTCGCCACCCGAAACTTGGGCAGGGAGTTTTTTTAATATATGCTGCAATTGCGCAACGTCTATAAGTTCTTCGAGAAATTTTTTTTCATCCAAGGAAAAAGAACTATCAATTTTTTTGGGTAAAACGATATTATCATATATTGAAAGGTTGTTTATTAAATTGTAAAATTGGTAAACAAAGCTAATTCCGTTTCGGCGCAACTTTGCGCTTTGCACATCTTTCATTTGGGAAAGATTGTTACCTAAATAAGTAACAATACCACCATCAGGGTGTTCCAGTCCGGCAAGCAGATACAAAAGTGTACTTTTGCCAGAGCCGGATTCTCCTGTAATCGCTATAAAATCTCCCTCACGTATATCCAAATCAATATCGTTTATCACACGCGTTTTTGCGTTAGCGGTTCCGTATTCTTTTACTAGCTTTTTAGCGGATAGAATTACCATTTTTTCTCCTTAGAAGTAATTATACCCATAATCATAAATTTATTGTTGACTAATGGGCACTAATAAACGCATTGAAATTGTTAAGCGCAGTATTAAAGTCGTCAGATTGTTCACCGTAATCATAAGAAGCTAGTATAAGTATGTCGTCGTATATTGCCAAAAATTCATTCGTCAGTTGCCTTAATGTTTCATTCGGATATACCAAATTTATAACAGATGAAGCATCCTCACCAAATATTCCGGCTATAATTTTTGCTTTAAAAATAGTACTATTTATCTCGTTAGAGAGTTCATTAGTATTAAATTCGTTCAAAGCTGCGATTGTTGAAGTAATTACTTTGTGCAAATCAAAACCGTTATCAATAAGATTGTAAATAGTTTGCAAGTAGCCAACTAATTCAGCGTCTTTTACCGTAAATTCTTCAAGTGTCAAAAGATTGTACCAAATGCTAGTAGCATTATCGAACGAAAGGTACAAAGCGTTCTTAATATAGATATCCAGTACGTTTTTACCATCACCTGTTAAAAGAGTCAACACATCATTTGCAGCTGCAATTATTGCCTCACGAACGTTAACTGCTTTTCCGTCTCCGTCTACTATTGTTGTTATACTTAATAAATTATTATATTGTAAGATATGAGGTTGCGATATATCAAGTAAATGTTCAGCGCATAGTTCTAAAACGTCCAGTATTTTGGATGTAAAGTTGTTAATAATTTCTAAATTATCTTCGGTATTGGCAAGTTGTCCTTTTCCGCTCGCATAAGATAATAACAATTGATTAATTGTATTAGTAATATTGGTTATATCCTCATTATACAAACTGTCTATCAGTAACGAAGCAAACGTTAAATAGTTTTCTTTGCTAAATGGTGTTGTATCGGCGTACGAAGTTGATTTTAAAGCTTCTAGATTTTCGTTATAAGCGTATAAATATTCGATATCAATGCTATTAATATATAGTAACGCTGCTAATTCCAAAGTAGCATTTTGGGATATATAAATTTGGTTGTCGCTCTGTTCAAAGTCGCTCAAGTACAAAGCATCAATAGCTTCCAGTATGCTTCTTGATATGTCTATATATTCAAATATTTTACCTATCAAATTACAGAATATTACCGTCTCACGGTCTTGGTCAGTTATGGGGTTAGTCTCACCTGTTACAAAGTCATAAGCGCTAAGCTCTTGTATTCCTTCTAAGCGGGGAGTACCTATTACAAATTCTTTTTCAAGTTCAGCTAAAAACAGTTCCAACGCCTTGGGGAAAGCGGCTTGCATAACTTCGGAATTTTCTTGGTCAAATATATCGGAGAATATGTTCATGGCATTCGTTTGTAAAAATTCGGTAAGATGAGTGT
>DATFIH010000193.1:0-3549 GCA_035270205.1 Clostridia bacterium
GTACTAATTCCGCTTACTACCATACCAACAATTACCATTATTGATTGGTTAAACAGTCCACCTTTGCCCAAGAGATTTCCTACAACGCAAATAATTATACAGGCGACAAAAGGTATTACTGCCGTTTTATAATATTTAGCTACCAAAGCGACGGTAAGACCGCCGAATATTGCAGGTATTACGTAAGGAGAAATTGGGTTTAATAGATTTACAATTTGTTCTCTAAAAATAAATAACGGGATAAGCCCGATAGCAATTATAACAGTAGTTGTTATACTACTTACTGCTATGCTTATTGTGGAAACGATTTCTTGTTCCTCACTTCCTTGTTTCACCTTTGCAATATTTTGACTATTGATAGAGCACGGCAACTTCATATTACTTATATTGCCGGTGATAAAGCTCATATATTGTCCACCTGTTCCAAGTAGAGGAGCATAGCTTACAGCTTCGATAAGACCTATTGCAAAGTACCCTAGCAAAAATGGAATACAACTTACAAGAGCTCGCCATGTTGGCATTGTTTTTGCCGCTATACAATAAGCTATCGGAACTAAAATTATGAGTATCAGAGAAATCAAGGAGAATAGCCTGCCGTAATTATGTATTTGCAAATTATATTCTTCTCTTGTTTGCATTTGATTTTTATCAATTGAATTTTTTATTTTTGACATATTACACCTCTTAAGCCAATAACGGCAACATGGCCATAGCTGTTTTTATAACTTGACTTGCATCTGCGTATTTTGCATCGAATATTGGTACAAATGCATAAGCTATGGCAAGAGCACCAATTATAGTAATTGGAAGCGCATAGTTTTCCACCCATTTTTGTTTGAATACTATCATAAGCAATCCACATAGCCCCATAATAACTACGCTCGCAACCAATGCTATTAGCACGATTTCGCCATAGTTACTTACACCCCCCGTATATGTTGCAGGCTTGCCTATAGTGAAGATACCGCCTACCATTATTGAACTAAGCATACCCGCAAGCATTCCGCTAAGCAGTGCCCCTGTTATGGTGTCCATAAGTTTGCTGTTTTTCTTTTGCAAGTCGGCAAGCTTTGTTTGATATTTTTTATAAGCAATGATATTAAAAATTAGACCGCCAAGTATGCTCAACGTCATTATCACAACTGCGTTTGCTACAAGCATTTCCGAAGAAAAATTAGGTACAACTTCTTGCAATGCCTGTCCTGCGGTATCCATAGCTATAAGCTCATACTGTAACGCGCCAATAACCGTAAGGCGTATCCATGGTATGGCAAGACCCAAATATTGCATCATAATTCCTACACCGATAACAATAGGAATACTGGGAACTATGGAAAATATTGCGCTATTTTTTATAGTTTGCGTGAGGATTTTTTTATCCATTCCTATAAGCTTTGCTCGTTTAAAAGCTTTTCCAATAAAAAATATGCTCATTACTATTATTGCTGTTGCAACAAATCCGCCAATTATATAAAGGACGGCAAAACTGTCTTGCATAATATTTTTCTCCTTTTATACACATTTTTTTATAATATCATCGAATAGATTAATATAAAAACATTATAACATATAATTAGTTGTTTTTACCATACTTGAAATGATGGCTTTTCTTGTATAAAAAAGGCAAGCTAACAAGCTTGCCTTTTATTTGACAATAGTATTATTCTATGCAACTGCCTTGTTCTTTTTAAATTTTGTTGCGAAATCGGGGCTTTCTCCATGTTTAACAAAGAGCATTAATATCGCGCCTATTGCAATACATATAGCGGAGAAGAAGAATATTCCTCTGCTGCTGATATAGTCCATAACAAGACCGCCAAATATAGGACCTAGCGTTTGAGCTGTCATTGTCGCCATATAGTAATAACCTGTAAATTTACCAACGTCTTTAGGACTGGACAGTTCTAGCACCATAGGTAAAGTATTTACGTTTGCAAAGATAAGTCCAAATCCTGAGATTAGGTAGCAAAGAGTAAATATTACCATTTTGCCGCTGCTTGTCGGTGTCACGAATATACCTACCAATATAAAAGAAACTACCGCAAGGACAAATCCTAGAATAATTGACCATCTTCTGCCTATCTTTCTTGCCAATATGCCTACTGGTATGAACCCAATAGCCGCCACCAACATACTTGCTCCGCTTACTATACTTGCAAGCCCTGCGCCAAGTTCTAATATCTTTACACAATAGATTGCAAGGTTGGTAGAGATTGCGTAGTAACCAATAAACCATAAGAATATTGAGCCTAAGATAAGGAAAAAGCTAGCAATCTTCGGTTTACCGTATTCTTGGAAAAAGTTCACTTTAAGATCGGTTTCCTCTTTCTTTTCATTGCCCGTTTCCAATCCGTATTGCTCACAAACAATCTGATTTTCCTTAACCCATTTTTTTTCTTTTACAAGTAATATAAACAACACTAATACAACGGCAAGCGCTATTGACATCGCTCCAAATATTATCCAATACTGGCTAGAGAGTGACAACTTATCCTCATACATAAAGGTAACTGTATAAATCAAAAAGCCTACTGCTCCGCCAACTCCGCCTATAAGGTTTATCATAGCGTTTCCTGGACTTCTCAAGGGGCTGGGTGTTGTGTCAGGCATCAAGCTAACAGCGGGAGTTCTTATAACTGTTTGGCTAATAATAATGATTAGTAAAGCAATTATAAAAAATATAAGTGACCCTACTTGCATCTTACTGTTTACTGCTTTGCTTGTATAGGTATCTGCGCCAAACTTCAAATAATTGCCATAATTATCGTTTAACGTTTTGAATTCCTCACCACTTATTCGTGTAGGTTCAGTTGCAGTTACTAAGTTATTATCTCCATCAAGATATGTTTCGTAAAGATAATATTCTGTTGGGCTACCGCCTAAGCCCATAAATCCGGGGTCGTTGTTGTCGATAGTTGGATTGTACATCTTTACATAGTTAGCGCGCGCGCTTTCACTGGAAGAAAATTTGGTAATAAGTTTATTGTAGGTGAATTTATCAACAAAAGAATAATCGCCTTTCTCGGCGCTATCCCACCAGGTTCCGAGCAACTCTTCACGTGTGCTTGTTCCGTCAGGAGTAAGTACTGAAGAATCTGATACCATAAAGAAATCTTTATACACATCTCTTGTTTCTGCGGATTTTTGCAGTTGACTGTGAACCGACAATGGTATCAATATCATAGCAACGATGGTTATTGCCGTTCCTATTACGATAAATGGCGAACGCCTTCCCCATTTCGATTTGCACTTGTCGCTCTTTTTTCCAAAGAAAGGAAGCAAAAATATACAAAAGGCACTTGCTATACCTACTATAATGTTGCGTATTGTATTGGTGAAGCCAAATGCTTGTTCCAATAGCAACGGCACAACAAAATTATAGACTGTCCAAAATATCATAACTACACAAAATCCAAGTCCCACTTTAATGGTTCTTGGGTAGTTTAGCTTAAGTCCCGACCAATCTTTTGTCTCAGTTTCTGTGCCTTTGACAATTTGATTTTCTTCCATTTATAACCTCCATGCTTATATTTGTAAAAATATAACATA
>DATFIH010000194.1:0-5612 GCA_035270205.1 Clostridia bacterium
AAAGATGAAGTTACGGCGTCTGTTGACGATATTGTATACGTAAAAGAAGAAAATGCAGAAAAGCAAATCGCCGGCAAATTTACTATCATAAATAGCAGTATTGGTGGTTTCCGCTATGCGCTTATTGCAAACAACGGACAACTTCTATACGAAAGCAGAGATTATAAATCAAAAAATACTTGTGTTTCTGCTGTGGAAAAGTTTTGCGCTGCTGTTAACGAAAATAACTTTGCTGTAAAAAAAGATAAGTTTGACCGTTTTAAGTTTGTTTTACGCCCTAAAAATAACAGTAATACCGTTTTTATCGGTGAATCTTTTAAGGACAGAACAGGTTGTTTAAGCAATATAGAAAGCGTAAAGCGTTTTGTATTTGCATCCTCACCTATAGTTGATCGCACTAGCGAAGACTACGCTGCAGAAAGCACAACTTATGAAGTTCCCCAAGAAATAGTAGACGCTGTTTCGCAAAAAAAGGGTATGCCTGGAAAATGGGAGATTTGTCAATCAAATGACGACGTTCCAACTGCTTATGAATTTTTGCTTTTTGCCAATAACGGTCAACTTTTGTATGAAAGCAAAGAATATAAAACCCGTTCTTCTTGCAAGAGCGGAATTAATACCTTTATTGATACCGTAAAGAATGGTTGCTTTATTGTAGACGCCGACAAAGCAGGACGCTATAAATTCGTTTTAAGAAGCAACAAACAAGGCTCCCAAGCCGAATATATTGGACAGTTTTATCGCAACTTAGACGCTTGTCAGAGCAGTATAAACAGTGTTTATAAATTCGCTCTTTTAAGCTCTGTTGACAATGTTGAATAATTGTTCTTTATTTTAAACAAACAAAAAAATGCAGCCAATCACTTGGCTGCATTTTTTTTAATAAAACCTTGTTTTTATTCTTCGGTTTTTTCGTCTTGGGTTTCAACTACTTCTTCTGGTGCATTTGCAGCTTCTTCGTTGGCTTGCCTTAATGCTTCTTCATCAATATCCACCTGATCGAATTCAGCATTGTCATCATGTGGTGTTCTTGCCATAGCAACAACTTTGCCGCCGTTTCTTAACTTCATTATGGTAACACCTTGTGTGTTTCTGCCTATCTTGGAAACTTGTTCGGCTCGTATCCTTATCATCGTTCCGTTGTCGGCGATAATAATAAGGTCTTCTTCCTTGCGCACTAGTTTCATATTGACAAGCAAACCGGTTTTCTCGGTAAAGTTACCTGCTTTAATGCCCTTTCCTGCACGGTTTTGACATCTATATTCAGCTATATCGGTTATCTTTCCGTATCCGTTTTCACTTATCGTTATCACGGCATTTTCATCGTTTATTACGCCCATATCCACAATATAATCGTCTTCATCAAGTTTCATACTGCGTACGCCTTGGCTTCCTCTGCCTGTACGTCTTACGTCTTTCTCGCTAAACCTGATACTTTTGCCTTTTTTACTAGCTACTATTATATCGCTGTTGCCTTCAGTTTTTTCCACTCCAATAACTTCATCGTCATCTAAAAGTGTTATTGCTATTTTTCCGTTAGAACGTACTACTTGAAATTCTGAAAGCGCGCTTTTTCTAATAAGTCCTTTCTTCGTGCACATTACAATATAACCTTCGTCATACTTTTTTGCAGACAAGAACGCAGTTATTTTTTCTCCCGCCTCTAATGGAAGCACATTTACCATCGCTCTTCCTTTTGCCGTCTTGGACGCTTCTGGCACCATATAGGCTCTTATGCTGTACGCTTTACCTTTATTGCTGAAAAACAGCAAGTCTTCATGTGTATTACATACAAACACATTGCTAACAAAATCTTCATCTTTTAGCTTGTGCGCCGTTACTCCTGTTCCACCTCTATTTTGACTGCGATATTCGGTTACTGCCATTCTCTTTATATAGTTTTGGTAGGTCATACTTATAACAACGTCTTCTTGAACGATAAGGTCTTCTATGTTAATTTCGCTCTCGTCATAGCTGATTTCGCTCTTTCTCTCTTCGCCATAAGCGTCAGCGTTGTGTTGAAGATCATCTTTAATAATGGCTTTTACTCTTTCCGGTTTTGCAAGTATATCTTCTAGGTCGATAATGGTAAGACGTAGTTGTTCCAGTTCTCCTTGTAACTTTTCTATCTGTAGACCAGTTAAACTGCTTAACCTCATATCCAATATCGCATTAACTTGTTTTTCTGAAAGTGAAAATCTTTCCATCAAAGCGTTGGCAGCTTCGCTTCTTTCACGGCTATTTTTAATAATATGCACAACTTCATCAATATTGGCTACCGCCACAACTAAACCTTCGACAATATGACATCTTTCAGCTGCTTTTCTAAGGTTAAAACGCGTGCGTCTTTCTATAATGTCTATTTGGTGTAAAATATATTCTTCTAATATCTGTTTTAGGTTCAAAACAAGCGGTTTGCCCCTAACAAGCGCCAGAAAGTTTATTCCTGTGCTAACTTGCAGGTTTGTCTGCTTATAAAGCGTATTTAAAACGACCTGAGCATTGGCATCTCTCTTAACTTCGATAACAAGACGCATACCGAAACGGTCGCTTTCTTCTCTTATGTTGGAAATACCCTCAATTTTCTTATCCTTTACCTGGTCAACAATCGCCTTGATGAGGTTGGATTTGTTTACTTGATAGGGGATTTCGGTAACCACTATTTCTTCTCTGCCGTTATGCTCTTCAATATTTGCCTTGGATCTAATAACAACTCCGCCGTGACCTGTTCGATAAGCTTGTCTTATCGCTGATCTGCCAAGCACCATACCGCCGGTAGGATAGTCCGGAGCCGGAATATATTCCATAAGTTCGTCAACTGTAATATCGGGATCGTCAATAAGAGCTATTGTTCCTTGTATAACCTCGCGCATATTATGAGGAGGAATACTGGTTGCCATACCAACGGCTATACCTTCGCTGCCATTTATCAAAAGATTGGGGAAATGGCAAGGAAGTACAACAGGCTGCGTCAACGTATCGTCAAAGTTGGGATAAAAGTCAACTGTTTCTTTATCAATATCGCGTAACATTTCGCTAGCTATTTTGCTAAGCCTTGCCTCGGTATACCTTTGCGCTGCTGGCGGATCTCCGTCTACGGTACCAAAGTTACCTTGGCCCTGAATAAGCGGCACGTTTATGCTAAAATCTTGCGCCATACGTACCAGTGCGAAATAAACGGAACTGTCACCGTGCGGATGGTATTTACCCATAACCTCACCGACTATTCTTGCACATTTTTTTGTAGGCTTGTCGTAAGTATTGTTTAAATCGTGCATTGCAAAAAGTATTCTTCTATGTACCGGTTTTAATCCGTCCCTTACGTCGGGAATAGCGCGACTAACGTTAACCGCCATTGCGTATGAAATAAATGACATGCTCATTTCTTCTTTAACGGTAACGGGTAGAATTTTGGTTTTTGCCAAAATTTCTTTAATGTTTTTAAGATCTATCTCTTTATTTTTGTTTTCTGCCATTTTTCCCTCCTAAATATCCAGCTCTTTCACAATCGTTGCATTCTGCTCTATAAAAGCTCGACGCAATTCGGGATTTTCACCCATTAACGTGGTGAAAATTTCATCAGCCGCCACCGCATCTTCCATCGTAAAACGCTTTAAGGTGCGGGTGTGAGGGTCCATTGTTGTTTCATAAAGTTGTTGCGCATTCATTTCTCCTAGGCCTTTATATCTTTGCAGTTCGCATCTTCCCATTTCAGCCTGAGCTTCCAACAATTCTTTATCGCTGTAGCAATATCTTTCCTGCTTGCCTTTAGTAATCTTATATAACGGCGGCAATGCGCTGTAAATATGTCCTTGCTCTAGCAACGGACGCATAAAGCGGAAAAAGAAAGTTAAAAGTAATATTCTTATGTGACTTCCATCGATGTCGGCATCGGTCATACATATAATTCTGTCATAGCGCAATTTGGATATATCAAACTCTTCCATATAGCTGCAACCAAACGCTTTTATCATTGCTTTTATTTCATCATTATCCAAAATTCGATGTAATCTTGCTTTCTCTACGTTCAGTATCTTGCCTTTAAGCGGCAGTATAGCTTGAAAATGACGATCTCTACCCATTTTCGCAGTGCCGCCTGCACTATCTCCCTCGACTAGGTAAATTTCGCAATTTTCGGGGTTTGTATCGGTACAGTCGGCAAGTTTGCCTGGAAGTGACGTGCCTTCAAAGACGCCTTTCCGTCTAAAGTTCTCTCTAGCGACTCTTGCTGCCTCTCTTGCTCTTTGGGCAACTATGCTTTTTGATATTAATTCTTTAGCCACTTTGGGGTTTTCTTCAAAAAACTCTCCCATCTTATCGCAAACAACTTTGTTTACCAAAGTTCTTACTTCACTGTTGCCGAGCTTTGTCTTGGTCTGACCTTCAAATTGCGGATTGGGTAATTTTACGCTTACAACTACGGAAATTCCCTCTCTTATGTCTTCGCCCGACAATCTCTCGTTATCTTTTAAAATTTTGAGCTTTTGACCGTATTCATTTACAATTTTAGTAAGTCCGTTTTTAAATCCGTCAAGATGAGCTCCGCCCTCCTCGGTATTAATGTTGTTTGCATATGTGTAAATAGTTTCGGAATAGCCTGTATTATACTGTAGCGCTATTTCTACTTCCGTTCCGTTTGCGCTTTCTTCTATATACACGACATTTGGTAAAACAACTTCCTTTCCTTTGTTGAGCTGTTCTACAAAGTGGATTATTCCACCCTCATAAACAAACGTTTCCGACTTTTCTTGACCATTTCTTTCATCGGATATTGATATTTTTAAGCCTTTGTTCAGGTAAGCAAGCTCACGCAATCTCGATTTCATTTGATCATAATTAAAGTTTAGGGATTCAAAAATGGTATCATCCGGATAAAAAACGATTTGTGTCCCTGTTTCTTCCGTTTCTCCTATTACTTTAAGAGAACCTTTTGCATAGCCTCTTTCGAACCTTTGCCAAAATATTTTGCCGCCTTGGCGTATGGTTACTTCCAAATACTCGCTTAGCGCATTTACTGCAGCTACTCCGACTCCGTGAAGTCCGCCACTAATTTTGTAGCCCCCTCCGCCGAACTTACCACCTGCATGCAACTTGGTAAGAACCACTTCTACTGCAGACTTGCCTTCTTTTTCTATCATACCAGTAGGTATACCGCGTCCGTTATCTTGTACTCTAACACTGCCATCTGCCTGAATAAATACTTCTATATGAGTACAATATCCAGCCAAAGCCTCATCTATGGAATTATCGACAACCTCGGTAACTAAATGGTGCAACCCTTTTAAGTCGGTGCTACCTATATACATACCGGGGCGCATACGAACCGGATCCAATCCCTCTAGAACTTGAATGGTATCCTGGTCATATTCTTTTGCAACAATATCGGTCATTTCTCTCTCCTTTATTCTTGTTTATAAGTATAAACAATATTACTTAATATAATAACACGCGCGCGTAGAAATGTCAATATCTATTTGTTTTTTATTACCATAGGTAATAAGGATGTCAAATATTTTATACCTTAATTTTTGCGTTCTTTTTTAAATTTTTCATGAAAAAAGGCTTGCCCACGACAAGCCTTTTAGTATTGTTTTTTTAAATGTCCTATTTTT
>DATFIH010000195.1:0-6122 GCA_035270205.1 Clostridia bacterium
CTTAATTGGAATTTCTATTACTTTTTTTGTTCTTATAATAATAATTGCTTTTATTATGTTATTGGACTATTTTCTCAACAAAGTAAATTATTCAAAACTTTTTGCAAAAAAAGACAAATTACAACCTAAAATTGATGCAAAAGCTCAAGATTTAGAGCAAAAAGAAATTGTGGTCAGCTCAGAAAGTTCGGAAGCAATAACTTTAGTAGTGAAAGAATTGATGTCAAAAAGTGAACCAACTCCTCACGAACGTTACAAAATAGTATCGATTAAAAAAATAGTGAAGGGGGATGCGTAAATGTTATCGTCGTTAATTTCGGCTTCCTTAGGGGAAGCATTTCAAAACTTATGGAAATCTACTGGTATAGCAAACGCAGTACCTGAATATTACATTGCCAATGGTTATAAGTTTGGGATATGGGGTATGTTTTTAATGCTAATTATTGCTTGTGTATTAGTTTATCTTGCAATAGTTAAGAAATTTGAACCCAACCTCTTACTTGCCATAGCATTTGGTATGTTTGTTATTAATATTCCCGGTGCCTATAACGTCCTTTACGGTATTACAGGCTATACTTTTACCGATTCAGGCACAGGTACTGTTATTGCGTCTGGGACACTTCAACAACTGTGTGAAACGTTCAACGTCGTTTATAACAATACCGATGCAACCACTCTTAACGAAAGCTTGCGCTTACTGCAAGAGGCAGTAACTGCTCATGTCGGAACTGGTAGTTTAGGCAATATCGTTATGACTAGCGGAATAGTCGCAGAAAAAGGACTTTTTTATTATTTGTATAAAGGTGTAGATTGGGTTATTTTCCCGCCTATTATTTTCTTAGGCATTGGAGCAATGACCGATTTTGGACCGCTTATAGCGAATCCACGAAGCCTGTTGCTTGGCGCAGCTGCACAAATTGGAATCTTTATTACTTTCTTTGGAGCATTGTTCCTAGGCTTCAATGAGCAAGCTTCCAGCGCTATAGCAATTATTGGCGGAGCTGATGGACCTACAGCTATTTACCTTACACAAAAAATGGCAAATTCAACCATTGGAACAATGTATATGAATAACACTATGGATTTATTGCCCGCAATAGCCATTGCCGCATATTCTTATATGGCTCTTGTTCCGGTTATACAGCCACCAATTATGAAACTTTTAACCACAAAAAAAGAGCGACTTATCCGCATGGAACAACTGCGTCCGGTAAGCAAAAGAGAAAAAATCATATTTCCAATATTGGTAACTGCGCTTACGGGTATATTTCTTCCTGCCGCAATACCATTACTCGGTATGCTTATGCTTGGCAATCTAATTAAAGAATCGGGAGTTGTTCCTAGATTGTCAAATACCGCTCAAAATGAATTACTCAATATTATAACAATTTTCTTAGGACTTGTCGTAGGATCAAAAGCTTTTGCTCCGATATTCTTATCAACGTCTACTCTAAGCATAGTATTATTGGGAGTAATCGCATTCAGTTTTGGAACGGCAAGCGGAGTACTACTAGGCAAATTAATGTGTAAATTGTCAGGAGGCAAAATTAATCCTCTTATTGGAGCTGCAGGTGTCAGCGCAGTTCCTATGGCAGCGCGTGTAGCGCAAGATGTAGGACGAAAGGAAGACCCGAACAACTATTTGTTAATGCATGCAATGGGGCCTAACGTAGCAGGAGTTATAGGCTCAGCAGTAGCTGCTGGCGTACTATTGTCAATGTTTGGAAATTAAAGATCATAAGGAGTTAAGTTATCATGGCAAAAAAAATATTAATCACAGATACAATTTTAAGAGACGCGCACCAATCACAAGCCGCTACCCGTATGAAAACTTCGGATATGCTTCCGATATTGGATAAAATGGATAAAGTTGGATTTTTCTCGGTAGAATGTTGGGGCGGAGCGACGTATGACTCATGCCTGCGCTTTCTCAATGAGGATCCGTGGGACAGACTAAAAGCTTTAAAAGAAGGTTTACCCAATACAAAACTTCAAATGCTTTTAAGAGGTCAAAACCTTTTAGGATATAAACATTACGCCGATGATGTTGTCGATATGTTTGTTAAAAAAGCTATAGAAAACGGAATAGATATTATAAGAATTTTCGATGCGCTTAATGATGTACGCAATTTGGAGCAAGCTATAAAATCCACAAAAAAATATAAAGGTATTTGTGAAGCGGCGTTTTCGTATACGACAAGCCCTGTTCACAACACCGAATATTTTGTAAATCTTGCAAAGAAATTTCGTGATATGGGCGCAGATATAATCTGTGTTAAAGATATGGCAAACCTTCTGCTACCTTATGACGCTTATGATTTGGTAAAGGCTATAAAATCTGAAGTTGATTTACCTTTGCATATTCATACCCATAATACAGCTGGTACAGGCGATATGACTTACCTTAAAGCAATAGAAGCGGGCGCTGATATTATTGATACGTCAATAAGCAGTTTTGCTAATGGTACAAGCCAACCAACTACAGAATCTATTGTCGCCACCTTACAGGGAACTAAATACGACACAAAACTTGATTTAAAGCTTCTTAGCGATATTGCTAAATACTTTGATAAGATAGCCGAAAGATTAGCAAACGACGGTTATCTAAACAAGAAAGTATTAAAAACTGACATCAATGCGCTACTTTATCAAATACCGGGTGGTATGCTCAGTAACCTTATAAATCAGCTTAAAGAACAAGGTGCAAGCGACAAGTTCGAAGAAGTTTTGTTGGAAGTACCTAGAGTTAGAAAAGAAATGGGTTATCCGCCGCTTGTTACACCTACCAGTCAAATTGTAGGAACACAAGCTGTGTTAAACGTTATTTCCAACGAAAGATACAAAATGATATCTAACGAAACCAAAGGACTTATTCGTGGCGAATATGGTCTCCTTCCGGCTGAACCAGATGCTGAAGTCGTTAAAAAATGCATTGGTGATGCAGAAAGAATTACTTCTAGACCTGCCGACTTGTTACAACCCGAATATGAAAATTATAAAAAGGAAATGCAACAATATTATACAAGGGAAGAGGACGTTCTTTCTTATTGTATGTTCCCTCAAGTAAGTGAAAAGTTCTTCAAATGGAGACAACAACAACACTTGCGCAAATTTAATATCACCTTAAATGGCGAAACTTACGAGGTTGAAGTTGAAGACCTTGACTATGTAAAACCTGAACAACCAATCGTTAAAGAAACCAAAACAGTTGAAGCGCCAAAACAAGAAAAAGTTGTAAAAACTCAAACAGTTTCAGGCAATGGAATAAAGCTTGTTGCCCCAATCCCTGGAACTGTGGTAAATCTTACAGTAAACACAGGCGATAAAGTAAAGAAAGGTGAAACAGTAATTATTTTGGAATCCATGAAAATAGAAAACAATATTGTAGCCAATGCTGATGGTGTGGTAACAATTATAGCAACCAAAGGTTCCAAAGTAGAAACGGGGGACGTATTAGCAACAATAGAATAATGAAAACTATAATCATCGGCGGCGGAGCAAGTGGTATGCTTGCAAGCGTGTTTGCAAGTGAATACAGCGAAGTTATATTACTTGAAAAAAACGAGAAATTAGGTAAAAAATTATATATAACGGGAAAAGGACGTTGCAATCTAACAAATTGTGCGCCTGACAACGAGTTTTTTGAGAACGTTGTTTCCAATCCAAAATTTCTTTATTCCGCTATTAAAAGTTTCAACTCCGAAAAATTAATGGAGTTTTTCACAAAAAAAGGATTACAGTTAAAAGTAGAGAGGGGAAACCGTGTTTTCCCTTTTTCTGATAAATCCAATGACGTTATTAAGACGCTTCAAAACGCAATGACAAACAAAGTTGATATTCATTTATCGGAAAAAGTTATCGATTGGGAAATTTCAGACAATAGAATCACACAAATTATTACTGATAAAGGTAAATATCAATGTGATAAGGTAATAATAGCTACTGGCGGAAATAGTTATCAACTAACAGGCAGTACGGGTGACGGTTATGCCTTAGCTCAAAAAGCAGGTCACAATATTATACCCATAAAACCAGCGCTATCTGCAATAATTACACGATATGTATTAGATATAAACGGCGGAAAACATACTTTAGATACTTTATCAAAAGTACAAGGCTTGTCGCTAAAAAACGTTAGAGCGTCAATTGTAAACAAAGACAGCAAAAAAGTTTTATATACTGAGTTTGGCGAAATGCTATTTACTTCTCAAGGCGTATCAGGTCCCATTATTTTAACCCTTTCAAGCCGTATAAACCGTATGGATTTAAACAACATTATATTAAGTATCGACTTAAAACCGGCGCTAAATGTAGAGACATTAGATACAAGAGTATTGCGTGATTTTGAAATTTACAATAATAAACAATTTAAAAACAGCTTAAATCAGTTATTGCCAACAAGCTTAATTCCGTTTATAATACCATTAAGCGGTATAAGCGGGGAAAAACAAGTAAACAGTATCTCTAAAAAAGAAAGAATGGATTTTGTTTATTTATTAAAAAACCTTACGTTTATGCTTTACGGTTTAGACAACCTTGACCGTGCAATAATAACCGCAGGCGGTGTTGATACTAAGGAAATTAACCCGAAATCAATGCGCAGTAAACTTATTGATAACCTTTATTTCGCAGGAGAAATAATCGATGTAGACGCGCTTACGGGCGGATTTAATTTACAAATAGCTTTTGCAACCGCATACCTTGCCGGTTCCAACAGCGATAACAGTATAAAAGGAGAGGAAAAATGAAAAATATTGCTATTGATGGTCCAAGCGGAAGTGGTAAAAGTACTATTGCAAAGCGTATTGCAAAAGAATTAAAAATAACCTATCTTGATACAGGTGCAATGTATAGAGGAATGGGATATTTTGCTTTAAAAAACAATATTGACCCAGCCGATGAAAAAGCGGTTTTGGGTATTTTAGACGACATAAATATGGAAATAAAATATATTAACGGTGAACAAAAAGTATTCGTAAACGACGAAGATGTTACACCTTTTATACGAAAAAACAACATCAGTATGGCAGCTTCTACTATATCTAAAATACCGTTAGTTAGATTAAAGCTTGTCGAAATGCAAAGAAAAATCGCGTCTTCTACCGATTGTGTGTTGGATGGAAGGGATATTGGCAGCTATGTTTTACCCAATGCTCCTTATAAGTTTTTTTTGACAGCTTCCGCTGAAGAAAGAGCAAAAAGACGTTGTTTAGAATTAACCGAAAAAGGACAAAACATCCCTTACGATGAAGTTCTTGCCGATATTATTAAAAGGGATGAGCAAGATACAACAAGAGCGTTTGCTCCACTTGTAATTGCAAAAGATGCTATCGTTATAGATACTACATATTTAAAAATTGAAGAAACACTTGAAAAGGTTATGGGCTATTTATGGAAATAATGTTAGGGGAGTATGGCTTCTGCCAAGGAGTGCAAAGAGCTATTGATATTGCACTTAAAGCATCCCAAAAAAACGCCCCTGCACCTGTTTATACAAACACAGGACTTATTCATAACAATACAGTAATCAGTTATTTGGAAAACCATAATATATTTGCGTTAGGCAAAGAGCAAAAATTAAACACTTTAGACACGCTTATTATCAGCGCGCACGGCACAGATGAAAACTATATAACAAAATTTTTAAAACAAGGCGTTCACGTCATCAATGCTGTGTGTCCATTTGTCAATAAAATTCATGAAAAAGTAAAAGAATTTTGTAAAAAGGAAAACACGTGTATTATCATCATTGGCGACAGAAACCATGAAGAAGTAAAAGGAATTTCCCAAGCTTGCAAATGTTTCCAAGTCATTAATTCAGCAAGCGAAATTGATTTTACACAAGCAGAAGAATTTCTAGTGGTAGTTCAGACAACTTTTTCAAACTCTTTATATGGTGAAATCAAGCAAAATATTAACGATTTAGCAAATATTTTGTTAAAAAGAGTTGAATTTTTTAATAGCATTTGCTATACTACATTATGTAGACAAAATGAGTGTGAAACCATTGCAAAACAGTCAGATACGGTTTTGGTAATAGGTGACAAAAACAGTTCAAATTGCTCAAAATTATATAACATCGCGGCAAGTAATTGCACTGATGTAAGACTTGTTCAGAATGA
>DATFIH010000196.1:0-6279 GCA_035270205.1 Clostridia bacterium
AGTTTTATATCTTTAATGGTCGTAAAAGTAAGGATATTATATAGATAATCAAGCTAAAAACAATATTTTTATAAATTTGAAGAGAAAGAGCAAATTGGGCAAACCGTTTGACAAGCATTAACTATTATTATATAATAACAAAGCCTATATTTTATATATTAATAAAAATACGCGACCATAAAGATATTAATAAAGCGAGGATATAAAAATGAAAAGAACATATCAACCTAAAAAAGGGAAAAGAAGTAAAGTTCACGGCTTTAGAGCAAGAATGGCAACCAAAAGTGGACGTAACGTTTTAAGAAGAAGAAGAAATAAACAAAGAGCAAAACTTTCTGCATAAGTATTCATGCAGAAAATCTATCGTTTAACGCTGAACGGTAGTTTTAAATATATTTACCGTAACGGAGCAAATATATCTTCAAAACTACTAATTTTTTATAAGGTACCCGCTCATAATTTAAAGGTAGGAATAACCGTAGGAAAAAAAGTGGGAAACAGCGTTACTCGAAGTTTGGTAAAAAGACGTATAAGCGAAAGTTTCCGACTACTGATTCCGAGAATTTCCACAAAGTATAATTATGTTATAGTAGCAAAAGCACTATGTGCCAATGCTGGATATGATGAAATAAATGCAGATCTTATTTCTTTATTGGAAAAAGGCGGAGTTTTGGAGATTAATAAAGATGAAAAGGGTGTGTAGAAAATTATTATTTTTTTACAAGAGGCATATTTCACCTTCATTAGGGAAAGTTTGTATATATACGCCAACATGTTCAATGTACACATTGGATGCAATAGAAAAATACGGAGCGATAATCGGCATATTTAAAGGTTTTTTAAGAATATTAAGATGCAATCCCTTTGCGAAAGGAGGGTTTGACCCCGTTAAAGAAAATCTAAGAGGAAGTGCAAAATGGACTTTATGACATTATTAGGCGCCAACGGCATAAGCGAAGCAATAGGGAAACTAATATATGATATTCTGTACAAATGGATATCCGGCTGGTCTAACAATTGGCCGTTAGCGGGAGCATTTAGCGTAACCGTTATTATGTTTACATTGTTTTTAAAAGTGGCAGTTTTCCCACTTGACGTTTGGCAAAAAGTGCTTACAAGAAAAAACGCTAAAATAATGGAGGTAATGAAACCAGAGCTAGAAAAAGTAAACAAGCAATGCGGAGCCAACAAGGAACTCCAAATGCAAAAGCAAAGAGCTGTTTATAAAAAATACAAATATAGCGCTTTTTCCAGCTGTCTACCCCTTATATTAACATTAGTAGTCTTCTTTATAGTTTTTGGAGGATTTAACAGCGCGGTAGCTAGACATAATCTTGTCACTTATCAAAACCTAGAAAAAGTTTATGATGAATCGTATGAGCAAGTTTTTGATACCTACGTAGAGCAAGGAATTTTAAAAGAAACAGTAAACGAACAGTATGGAATTAAAGAATATGAGGTAGTTTCGGGAGATAAAACAAAAGCAGAGATTAAAGCGGAAGCAGTAGCTTCTGGCGAAAATGCAGTTTTAGATAACCACAAACCCGAATCTTTTTTACTTACAAAAAACATATTTGTAAGCGATACTTGGAAAAGTGTTATACCTGATGCGACAAGTTTTACAGGAAGCGGACGTGGCGGCAACAACATAGACGTAGATGCCGGCAAATACGAAACCGTAATGAGACCTCTTATAAAAAAGTACCAAGGACAGTGGAATGGGTATTTGCTTCTTCCCATATTTGCATTCGTAGTAAATATTTTGAGCATGAAACTCAACAAAATGCCCGATCAGCCTGTTATGCCGGGACAATCGGAGGAGCAAATAAAAGCGCAAAAGTCACAAGCAAAGATTATGCAGTATATGATGCCTATAATGATGCTTGTGTTTGCGGTATTTTATTCGGCGGCGTTTACCTTATATATGGTTATTAACTCTTTGATTACCACTTTATTTAACTTGATATTTAACATTATAACCAAGAGAAAGGACGCTATAGAAAAAGACAGATTAATGAGTATTACAGTAAAATAAGGAAGTTAAAAATGAAAGAAAACGAATTTAAAGGCAGCTCCGTAGAGGAAGCAACACAAATAGGACTGGAAAGTCTTGGATTAACAAAAGAGGAAGCCGATATTTCAATAATAAAAGAAGGCGGCATCTTTTCCAAGGCGGCAGTAAGCATTACGCCCAAGGAAGGTGAAGAAAAACCGATAATCAGTGAGGCGCATGCGTATTTAAATGGGATTCTTTCCCATATGAATCTACAAGTAGCTGTGGAAGAAAAGATTCAAGAGGATGAAATCTACTATTATATAAGTGGAGAAAACGCAAGCGGAGCTATCGGGCATCGTGGCGACACCTTAGATGCAATACAATATCTTGTAAGCCAGTATATAAATAAGGATAACGATGCGCAAACTCGCAAAAGAGTAGTCATAGATGCTGATTTTTATAGAGAAAAAAGAAAAAGAACACTTGTTTCTCTGGCAAAAAGATTGGCAAAAGAAGCCGATGCAACGCATAAGGAAATCGAACTTGAGCCAATGAATTCTTACGAGAGAAGAATAATTCACTCTGCATTACAAGACAATGAAGAAGCAACAACAAGAAGCGAAGGGGAAGGTCGCGATAGACATATAATAATCACTCCGAAAAACGGCCTTTTAGCTTACGGAAACAGCGACTTTAAGAAAACAGGTCCGTCAAGAACAAGAAGTTTTGGATATAACAAAAAGAGATTTTAATAAAAATGGATACCATTGTTGCAATAGCCACTTCACAGGCAGGAAGTGCCGGAATAAACATTGTAAGAATAAGTGGTGACGACAGTTTAGAGGTAGCTAAAAGAATTTTTGTAAGCAAAAACACCAGTCAAATGGTACCAAATATGATGTGTTTGGGCACGATAAAAGCAAAATTATTTTCAGAAAAGGCGTTTTGTGTATATTTCAAAGCGCCTAAATCATATACAGGTGAAGACGTAATAGAAATTCACTGTCATGGCGGAATAGGAATAGCAAATGCTATTGTTCGCCTTATAAGAGAAAATGGAGCAAGGCCGGCGGAGCCGGGAGAGTTTACCAAACGCGCATTTTTAAACAATAAACTCAATTTAGTTGAAGCAGAAGGCATACTAGAAATGATAAACGCATCCACAGAAGGTGAGATGTGTAATGCTTATCGCCTGCTTAGCGGCGAGGTTTCAAAAGAAATTATTCGCATTGAAAAAATGCTTATCGAAACAATAGCAATGCTGGAGGCACAACTCGACTACCCGGAAGAGCTAGAAGAAGACACCAAGCCCAAAGCATACGAAAATTTAGTTGTTATAAAAGAAACACTTTCCAGACATAAAGAAAATTCGAAGTACGCAAAATACCTAAAAAGCGGAGTAAATATTGCAATTGTAGGCGTGCCAAATGCGGGAAAAAGCAGCCTTTTGAATGCGCTTATTAAAGAAGATAGAGCCATTGTAACAGATATTGCAGGAACGACAAGGGATGTCATTTCCGAAAGCATACAAATAGAAGGAATAAAACTCAATTTTCTCGACACAGCAGGCATAAGAGAAGGGCAAAATGAAATTGAAGAAATAGGTATAGAGCGCTCGAAAAAAGCAATAAAAGGCGCGGAAATTGTTATTTTTGTAAAGGACCTTAGCACTCAAAATTCCGAAGAAGAGAACAAAATAGAAGAGCTTTTGGTGGGCAAAAGGGTGATACGAGTTGGTAATAAATGCGATATTAAAATTACCGAAAAAGAAGGCTTAAATATAAGCGTTAAAAACGACTTTAATATTGAAAAAATCTTTGAAAAGCTTATGGAGCTAATAAATAGAGAAAGTATATTCAGTCAACCGATTTTAACCAATGAAAGGCAAATTTTTGCTTTGCAAGATTGTCTTGAGTATATAGATAACGCAGTTGAGGCATACGACACAGCACCCACAGAATGTGTTTTGGTTGATATGACAAAAGCCGCCGACAGTTTGGCAAAAATAACGGGACGGGAGGTATCTGAAAGCATAGTAGAACAGGTTTTTAGTGCTTTCTGTGTAGGAAAATAAAATGCGTTGTGTAGTACAGAGAATAAGTAAAGGAAAAGTATTTGTTAACGATCAGATCGTTGGCGAAATTGGCAAAGGTGTTTTGGTTCTTTGCGGTTTTTTGGCAACAGATACACAAGAAACAATAGAATGGGTTGCTAACCGAATAGCAAATTTAAGAATATTTCCCGACGAAAATTACAAATTAAACAAATCATTGCTTAACGTAGGCGGAGAAGCGTTGGTTGTCAGTAATTTCACGCTGTACGGCGACTGTACCAATGGTTACCGTCCCAGCTTTTCATTATCTGCGCCAAGAGCTATAAGTGAGCCGCTATACGATAGTTTTGTTGCAAAACTAAAAGAAAAAGTACCCGTGCAGACGGGAAAGTTTGGAGAGCATATGGAAATGGAACTATATAGCGATGGTCCAATAACAGTAGTGGTGGAAAAATAGATGAACAAAAGTTATGATGCGGTAGTAATAGGCGCAGGACACGCCGGAATAGAAGCGGCTATGGCGCTTGCAAAAAAAGGACATAATACGCTGATGATTACCATGAGTTTGCATTCTATCGGATTTATGGCATGCAATCCAAATATAGGTGGCACGGCAAAAGGACATTTAGTCAAGGAAATCGACGCACTCGGCGGAGTTATGGGCATAGTTGCAGACAAGGCAACGATACAAACCAGAATGCTTAATCTTGCCAACGGTCCCGCTGTACATTCGCTACGCAATCAGGTGGACAAATCAAGATACCAAACCATAATGAAATATAAACTAGAGACGCAAAACAACCTTACGCTGTTAGAGGGCGAAGCTATAAAAATCCTTCATGAAAATGGAAAAATAACAGGGATTGTGACGGCACTAGGAGAGGTTTTTGAAACAAGAGCGGTAATTCTTGCAACAGGAGTTTATTTAGACAGCAGTATAATAATTGGCGACTATGTAAAAGATATCGGCCCTGCCGGCTTTCAAAGAGCCGACAGTTTAACAAAAAGCTTACTGGAAATGGATTTGCCGATAAGACGCTTTAAAACAGGCACACCGCCAAGGGTATTGAAAAGCAGTCTTGATTTAAGCAAAATGGAAGAGCAGAGAGGAGATAAGGATATACATCCTTTTAGCGAAGATACCGATTTTGATGTCAAAAATAGCCTACCCTGTTATCTTACGTATACAAACTTGGAAACACATAAGCTTGTTTTAGACAATTTGGATAGAAGTCCACTTTATAATGGCAGTATAAAAAGCGCGGGACCGAGATATTGTCCTGCTGTAGAAGTTAAAATAGTACGCTTTAAGGATAAAGAACGTCATCAGGTATTTATAGAACCCGAAGGCGAGGATACCGACGAAATGTACGTACAAGGTTTGTCGACGTCAATGCCTTATGATATTCAAGAAAAAATGGTACACAGCATAAAAGGGCTAGAGAACGCAAAAATTATGCGATACGGATATGCGATAGAATACGATTGCATTGATCCGCTCGCGCTATTTCCAACATTAAACGTTATTGCATATAAAGGTCTTTATGCTGCAGGGCAAATAAACGGGTCTTCGGGCTATGAAGAGGCGGCGGCACAAGGGTTAATTGCAGGAATAAATGCTGCATTATATCTAGAGGGGAAGCCGGAGATTGTCATAAAAAGAGACATGGCATACATTGGTGTTTTGATAGACGATTTAGTCACAAAAGGAACAGAAGAGCCATACCGAATGATGACTTCACGCGCAGAACATAGATTACATTTAAGACAAGATAATGCCGACATAAGGCTTACTGAATTAGGACACGAAATCGGTCTAATAACCGAAAAAAGATATGCTAAGTTTTTAGCTAAATTACAAAAAAAAGAAGAGATTAAAAAGATGCTTAGCAAGCATTATTCTCCGCAAGATTGTGAAATTATTTTTGCAAGTAAGAATCAGCCGATACCCAAAAGCGGAATAAGCGGAAGGGATATATTAAAAAGGAACGGGATAGATTATCTTGACCTTATAAAAATAGACCCTCTTTTGGGCGAGGGAGAAAACTTGCTTTTAAGTCAATTAGAGACGGAAATCAAGTATGAAGGTTACCTGGAAAAGCAAGAAAAAGCAATAAAAGAAATGCAAAAAATGGAAAACAAAGCATTAAGCGCCAATCTTGATTATGATAAGATAGACACCCTACGTATTGAGGCAAGGCAAAAGCTAAACAAGATAAAACCTCTTACG
>DATFIH010000197.1:0-8834 GCA_035270205.1 Clostridia bacterium
ATGCTGAAAGTGGAGGTTTAGCAATGGAGTATAAAAGAGTGAGCGTTAAGCCCATGCTGAGTATATTGTTGATAATATGTGTAATGTGTGCTTTGTTTACGCTTACCGCATGCGCAACGCAAGAACTAGATGCCGTATCTATCGAAGTAGTGTCCGACACACTACCCGACGTAGCAACGGTAGGAAATTTTGACGTATCACAGTTAAAACTAAAAGTTATTTGCGCCGACGGCAGTGAGCCAGAGATAGCCGTTACGTTATCAATGTTGGATTCCGCATCCAAAAATAGCCTAAAAGAGCCTGGCGAAAAGACAATAAACGTGTTTTATAATAAGCGCGCTACCACCTTTACCATTTTATTGGTAGAAGAGGGGACAGAGACCGTAAGCGTTACGTTCTTGGCTCAAGACGGTACAACGCTCGCAAAGAAAAGCGCAGTTAAAGGTGGCAGTATTGTAGCTCCAACGGCACCCTTGGTTAACGGCAAGTTCTTTGCCGTTTGGCTCAATCGAGATACCAACCAAAAAGTTAATTTTTCTGCTGTTGAAAATGACTTGGTAGTTTATGCTAGCTATTCCGAAAATGAAATTACATATACGGTTGAATTTTATGACTACAATGGAAAGAAAATACATACTGAAACAATTGCTCATGGTGACTATATTCCCCGCGGACCTATTTGGGTGGATCAACCTGATGAAATAGCTACCTACGATTGGGACTTTGACTTTATGCATGAACCAATTATGAGAGATATGAAAATTACAATGAAACCTATATTTGAGAAACGCAATGTATATTTCAAATATGGTTACACAACGGACATAAACGAAACAAAAATTTCTCTACCAATCGAAGCAAAAGTAACAATTAACTCCACAATTGAAGATGCTGATTTGAATAGGGCTAAAGCCGAATTGTCCAATTTAAAACAAGTTTTTATTAGATGGTTGAACTTACAAGACGTAAATGAAGGAAGACAAAACACACTTATTGCTCTTGTAGAAACTAGAGAATATACTATTGAATTTACCGATGGAACGAACGATGCGAAAGTAAAAGCTGGACAGCTGTATACTATGCCTACGCCTGCGTCTCAAACAGGCTATACCGTGGAAGGCTGGAAAGACAACCAAGGCAATACATACACAGTAGGCACTGCGTACCCAATAGATGACGACATTACCTTAGAGCCAATATATGTAGCTGAAATACAAGCTGTTACGTTTGAATTTAAGTTTGAAGGCTTGTTCGATGCAACAGACCCAGGAAAAACTTTATCTATGAAAACAGAACCACTACTATACTACGGTTATGTTGTAAAGCGTGATTATGTTGAATCGTTACTCAAGGATTTAAAATTAGCCATTACGGGTATAGAAAAAAAGGATATAGAAAAATACGATATAGACATTATAAAATACGGCGAGACCACTGTTTCTAGCGCAGGACAAAGACTAGGACTAGAAACAAACCATACATTTACAATCACTTGCGTGGATATTAGTTTGGGTAGTCCGGGTCTTGTTTACCAATTAAAGAACGCGAATGACGCGTCTGATGGATATATTGTAAATGGATACACCCCGACTGACATTAATTCAGAATTAAACATTACCGTGCCTGAAATGCACGAAGGACAACCGGTAGTAGGCATTGCTGGCGGAGTATTTAGCGTAACCACACAAGGCGCTAGTTTAAATATGTTTATCACGTTGCCAGAAGGTTTGTTGAGCATTGGAGAAAGAGCCTTTGAGGGAGTTAATTTCCTTGGGAATATTACCATAAGAAATTCACTGAAAACTCTTGGACAATACGCATTTAACGAAGCATATAGCGAAAATGGTATTACCGTAACGTTTGAAGACGGTGAAAACACTGAGTTTACTGCTATCCCAAGCAATGCATTTTCTAGCTTTGTAGGATTGGAAGAGGTAATTTTATCAACTTCCATAATAAGCATAGCGGATGAAGCATTTTATGGATGTGAAAACTTACAAAAAATAAACCTTGATAATGTAACTGAACTTGGAAGCGCTGCTTTTGCAAATTGCGTTAGCCTTGTAGACATAGGAAGTACAGATAATATTACGTCAATTAGCGAATATGCTCTTGGCGCAACGGGACTTATTAGTATTACCCTTCCTAATTTAGCAAATTTAAGCCCACTGTCACTTATTTATAATGAAAAATTGACCACCCTTATTATTGGCACAGGAACAAATATACAAGAACTTACTTTTGACTTTGCCAATCTTATGGGAAGCGCTGTTGTAAAATTGACACTAGGCGCTAAAGTAACAGCAATTGCAAACACTATTAGTGAAAACTATGACAAAATAGATGCATCAAGTGAAGATGATATTTACGCTATGTCAAGACTTACTGAGATTAATTTCCCAAAAGAATTGTTGAATATCGACGTCGCCGCATTCAATATGTTCCCGCTTGTAAAAAAGATCACAGTAGCTGCCGACAGTGCGTACTATGTTCAAGACAATGCATTGTTCCTAGGTGAAAGTTTGGTATATTATCCGCCTTTTGTTTACGGGGACTATACAGTTCCAATGACTGTTAATGATGTAGATATAACAACTATTTCGGCAAATGCGTTTAAAACAGTAAGTTTAAATAAACTTGTGTTACAGTCAAACATAACTACAGTTTTGGCGACACAAATCGCATCAATTAACGTGGTAGAAATGCCATTATCTGTATTGGAAGCTTTATACGGAGCGCCCGTTGTTTTATCAGAAACCGTTACGGTAGCAAATATATTGACTGTTCTAGGTCAAAAATTCAAAGCAGACGTAGTATATTTTATTAATGATTATGCGACGCTAAATGTTCAAGATAAAGAAAAAGTAGATGACCTTGTAGCGGATGAAACAAAAGCTATTGTTAGCCAATCTGATGAAATTACCAGCTATTATGATGCAGCATATAAACTGCTTTATACGATAAACAGCGACAAAAGCGACAAAATAGTTACTATAATCGGAGGCGATAGAGCGGCGACTTGGATAACTATTCCACCTACCTTAGGCGGACACCCCGTTAGATACATTGCCGACGGCGCATTCAGCGGATATGATTTTCTAGAGAAGTTGACTATCGAAACAACTCTTGCCAACTTAGAGATGGTTGATACCTTTGCATCTTGCACAAGCCTTGCGGAAATAACCTTATCGGGACTTATCTCAAATAAAAATATAAACTATGACCTTTTCAATGATACCAAACTATATAAGGAAAGTGTTATTATTGTGCTGGCAGGTGTACCTGTTGCATACAATGCCAATTATTCCGTAACTGAAACAATTGGAGAAACTGAAATTACAACTACAATTACCGAGGTTACAGCAAGCGATTTAGCAGGCGCTACTGTTATCCCGTTTAAATTCTTCTCGGGAAAATCAAACCTTACAAAAATAACGCTGCCTGATTCTGTAATACTTATCAAGGATTATGCTTTTGAAGATTGTCAAGGATTGACATCTATTTCACTTAATAAGGTTAGTAGTGTAGGTCAATATGTATTTAAAGGCTGTACAAACCTTATAGATGTAAATATCCCTAACTTGGGCAAAATCCCTGTAGGTATGTTCTATGAATGTTCTTCGTTAGTTACTGTCAATATGACACAAGTTAACGGTTTTATGGCAAATACAAGTGGCGAGTCGTTTGCGTTTTTCGGATGTACTAGCTTGAAAGACGTCAGTTTTTTATCAAGATTTACTGGCATTATATATGCGTATGCATTTAGCGGTTGTGGTATTGAAGTTTTAGACATAAGCAATGCTACAATTACTGAGATAAGAGCCAATGCTTTCTTGGGATGTGACGACCTATCCTATTTAGTATTAGGAAACGTTAACGTAATTGGAGATAATGCCTTTAGTCAATCCTCCAATGCGTTGCAAACTGTAAGGATAAAAGGAACGGGCGGAATTTTCGCTCAAGAGAAAAGTGAAGGGAATATTATAAGCGAAGGCGTATTTTCACCCAATGTCATAATTTATATTGATGCGGGCGTTGATGAAAAAGATGCAGAATATTTTTTGCCTGATTATTATGAGTATCGGATAATTGAACCAAGAATTAGTTATGAAATGATGACAGGATTTAGCGCCGGATCAAATCAGCTTGAAATACCAGCTATATCTATCTCATACATAGCTACTGCACCCAGTGCGCCTGTATTTGCAGGATACGTATTCGCAAATTGGTTTACATATGATAATGTTGAATATAGTAAAGCAGTTTTCCCGATGACTTTTACTGAAGATACGGTACTATATGCTAAGTACTATTCTACATCGCAAGGCTCTTTAAGTAATAATGATCTTGCATTGCTTGAGGATGGGACATATATCCTTGATACTTACGCTTCATCAGATGAGGCGTGTTATATCCCTGACAAATATGTAGATGGAAACAACACATATACGATTAGCCAAATAAATTTAAGCGCGTTTGTTGGCAAGCAAGTAACATATTTAGAAATACCAGAGGGTGTAACTAAGCTAACAGGTACACTAATGGGTTCTGTTGTTACAAAAATTAAGATTGCAAGCACAGTAACGGAAATATCCGACAGTGCATTTACAAATATGTCCAACCTTGATATAGAGTGGGCGGAAAACAGCAATTTAATCAAAGCAAGCGTAAATGCATTTAGCAATACAAAATGGTTTGATTATGAAGACGGCGAAGCAGAAAAAGGTTTTAATGGACGTTTTGTAGTAGCAGGAAGACTTGCTATATATTATAATGAGTCGACAGATGCAGATACCAACAAAATCATAAAAATTCCTAGCAACGTAATCAAATTAAATGATGATTTGTTTAGGAACAAAACCTATATTACTACGGTTACACTAAACGATGGACTACAAGTTATTGGTGAAAATTGCTTTAATGGCGCGCAAAACCTTGTCACGGTCAATTATGAAACTGTAGCAAGTGCGTCCCAAATAACCTATGTACCGCTCAATGCGTTTATGGACACGAAAGTTATGTCAACAAGAAATGAAGTTATAATAGGAACAGTATTCCTAAAATATAATGGACTTAGAGCGGTTGATACATACAACATACCCGAATATATTACCAAAATTTCGGCGGAAGCTTTCTCGCAAGCATCCTTAAAAACGATTATTTTTAACGGTAACAAAGTTGCTACGATAGAGTATCGCGCATTTTATGATAGCGATTTGACTAGTATTACGTTACCTTCCTCAATAAAAGTAATAGGAGAAGGCATATTCCAAGAATGTAAAGACTTATTGACAGCCAATCTAAGCAATGCGACTATTGGTGAGTTAAAGAAAGACACCTTTAACGGATGTTCCGAACTTAAAACTCTCAATTTAAACAATGCAGTTGCAAAATTTGAGGCGGGCAGTTTAACTTCTTGTAATAAATTGGTAAATATTACAGCAAACGGACTTTCCGACACGAGCGGGCTGTATTTAAGTGGATTATACGCTACACCTTGGTATTATGGTTCAGACGAAGAACACCTAATGTTGGGTAAAGTTTATATTAAGTACAACAACACTGATAGTACGGAAATTATTATACCTGCAGGCATTTTGATTATTGCTCAAGGAGCATTTTCCGAAATAAGCACAATAACTAAGGTTACAATTCCGTCATCAGTTAAGACAATAGAAGCAAATGCTTTCTTCCAATGCACAAGTTTGAAAGAAGTAATATTTAGCGGTATTAGTATATTGGAAAAAATTGATGAAAATGCATTTTCTGGAGCGAATAAGCTTGATACAATAACTTTCCCTGAAAGTTTAAAAGTAATCGGCAAACGTGCTTTTTACCAAACGTCGTTCAGGTCTATAATAATACCCGACTCGGTAACGACAATTGATGATTATGCGTTTGAAGATTGTGACAAGCTAGAAAGTATAATACTTGGAAAAGGTCTTTCATATATAGGAGAAGGCGCATTTAGGAATAACCCTAATATATATAAGGTAGAGTGGGCTTTGGAAAGCGTTATGATAGATGACAAAGCAACTATACAACAATTCTACAATATTGATGTGGAGAGCAGGGAAAAAGACTATGTATTAGATGGGGCTTTCATAGATACAATTTTCTCAAGAATAGACACTAATAAAATAAGAATGTATGTACCCAATGAAGCAGTTGCATTAATTGGAGGCGATGCGCCTACGTATGTTCAATTGTGGAAAGGCAGAGCCAATTTTGAGTTCACCTTTATGGGAAATCTACCTAAAGTTGTGTTTGACCGTGACGGTTATATTATGCCCAACTTGAGTACGGAGCTTATAGAATCTCTTGACAAACCTTCAAAAACCAATCATACGTTTAAGTACTGGCAAGTAGAGGGAGAGGAAGAACCAATGTCGTTCCCATATTCTGTGAAAAGAGATATTACAATTAATGCAGTATGGTACAACAATATTAGGACAGATGGCATGAGTGATGAAATTCTAGATTATGCTCCGAATGTGGATGGAAATGATCAAGCTGTGTCTTACAGGATTACTTCTATTGCTGCTGGAAATAGCGTTATGTACGTACCTAATAAGTATAGAATAAACGTACTTGATGCAGGTTTGCCTTTGGTTGGCTTTGATTTGGGCGTAGGCACAGCAGACGAAGTAACAAAAATCATATTCACTCAAGCTAGCAACTTCTATGGAATCAATACAAATATCTTCAAAGTTTTCACCAATCTAGAATCGGTAGAAATTTTGGATAGCAATATGCAAAACGTTAATTATAAAATAGAAAATGGAGCAATGTATTCGATAGATGGCAAGGTGCTGATTGCATACTTTATTCAAAGAGATTCATTAGGCAATGCTATCACTCATTTTGACGTACCTAATGATGTTACAACAATACTTCCTTATGCGTTTGTAAACAGTCAACTTACCTCAGTTTATATTCCTAGTTCTGTTACAACAATAGGTGAGTTTGCCTTCAACGATGACATTACAACAATAGACTTTGGAAGTGAAATATACTTGACGGATGCGACAAAAGACTCTTTTGTCAATACTACTTGGTACGCAGAAAGCAGTTTGCAAGATAATCTTGTTGGTGGTAGCCCAGTAGGTACATTCTATGCGGCGGGAAATATGTTGCTTAATTATGATGAAGAAAGCGAGTCTAATGCACTACAACTACCCAACTCTGTGAACGGATACAACATTACAGTCATAGCAAGCGAAATAAGCGATAACTATACCTCGGAGAATCCAAGACCAATAGCTTATTCTAAAATCACGCTACCAAGCGCGCTTAAGAAAATCAATGCAGCCGCTTTTGCGGGGCTAAATACTTTGGATATTGACGGCTCTGCTTGCGCAACAACGCTTGTAGATATTGCTAATAATGTATTTGAGCATACAGACTATTACAAAACGACCAAAGACGAAGGTCTACTAATTCTTGGCAAAGTGCTAGTGCGTTATACAAATACTGTTAGCGAGCTTGATTTAAGAAACTACCCAATAACAACTATAGCAAATAAAGCTCTAATGGCAGCGCAGTTTACTAAGATATGGCTACCAACTACCTTAACCTATATTTCTGATAATGCGTTTTATGGAAGCGATAGGCTAGGTTCAATAGAAATACCTGCCAACGTACTAAGTATAGGAGCAAGCGCATTTGAAAATTGCAAAGAGCTTAGCCAAATAACTTTCAATGCTAATAGCCAAATGGTAGAAATAGGTGAAAGCGCATTCCAAAACTGCTTTATACTTGGAAGAATAGCTGTTCCATACACGGTAAAAACGATTGGGGACAATGCATTCAACAACTGTCTAAAACTTGAAACGGTGACCTTTAATAAAGAGGTGATAACAGAAACAGGAACAGAAATAACCAAGAGCCGACTTGCAAGTTTAGGGTCAGGCGCATTTGAATCTTGCTCTTCGCTTACAGCAATAAGTATTCCTAACGACTTGACGGAGATTAAGGCGAATACCTTTAAAGATTGTACAAAGCTTGTTAATGTAACTTTCGAAACAAATAACAGCAAGGTAAAAACTATAGGAATTCAAGCTTTCTATGGCTGCACATCACTAGGAAACAGGATAGATATAACTAACCCCAACCTTGTTACCTTGGCATTGCCCAATGCTCTTGTAAGTGTGGAAAGAGAAGCATTTGCATACAGCAGTGGTCTTTATGGAATACAGTTTAACTATAATATCAGAACAATCGGAGAAAGAGTATTCTGGGGTTGCAAAACCTTAACTAAAATAGAAATGTATGCAGATACTCCTCCAGAAATTGCAAGCAACGCTTTAACTAGAGAAACGCAAGATCCAAACGATTTGCCTTATTATAACTTGCGTATCTACGTAAAGAATTCTCCTTTAAATTACGTATACAACAAGTATATAGACGATTGGAGCGCATATGAAAGTAATATCTTTACGATGAAAGACTATGCAAAATTGACATATAGATATCCACTTTCTGAAGACCCGGACGAACAAGAGCCTGTAAGCAATCTAAAAGACGTATACATTAACCCAAGTCATACCTTTAGTAATAAGGTAGTTGTGGCGAACTGGACATTTGCTACCGTTCAAGATACAGAGTCCACGTTAGCCAGAGCTGGAACAGAACTTGGCTTAGCAAATTATCAAAAACAGTATAATCCGCTTACTGCTGCCAATGATATTATACTTGTTATAGATGGAGATATCGTGCTTGAAGCTGTAATATCCTAAAAAAATGAGTTTTGTGTCTTAAGGTGTAATATCCAAAAAAATTAACGTAAACGGAGCCAATAATGGCTCCGTTTTCTTTTAATAAAATAATTTTAA
>DATFIH010000198.1:0-4197 GCA_035270205.1 Clostridia bacterium
GGTTAGAGTAAACAGATGAAAAAAAGTATAAATTTAAAAAGTTTATTAGCTTCAGATTTTAGGAATACATTCCTAAATAGTTTATGGAGTATTGTAAAAGGGCCTGTAACTGCTATATTAATACCTTTGTTTCTGACTGAAATTATGCAAGGTTATTGGTATACTTTCGCAAGTCTTACAGCTTTATCTATATTAGCAGATCTCGGCTTTAGTACGATTGTGGGTCAATTTTCTGCTCACGAATATGCGTATCTTAAATTAGAAAAAGGAAAATTCACTGGAGAAGAAGACCATTTAGTACGCTTAGCATCGCTGCTTAAATATGTTTTTAAATGGAGCTGTATAGTATCTTTGATTGCTTTTCCTATTATATTTGGTGTAGGTGTATCAGTAATAAAGACAGATGAAACAAGTGTTGGCATAAATTGGTTTGTACCATGGATTTTATGCGTAGCAACCAGTAGCGTTAATTTTATTATGAGTATTGTTTTGTCCTTTTTTGAAGGTTGTGGACAATTAGGTAAAATACAAAACAATAGGCTTATAGGAAACATTATAACAACAGGCGTAATATGGGCATTGCTTTCTTTAAAATTGAATCTATATGCGTTGTCATTGGGTAGTTTAGCCGGACTTATAATTAATCTAGGATTGTTATTAGTTATATTTGGTAAACCTATAATAAAATTGATACGCGTAAAAAACACCAAGGCATATAAATGGAATAAAGCATTTCTAAATCTAATTTGGAGATATGCTATAAGTTTTGCATGCGGTTATTTGATATTTCAAGTATATACACCTTTGGCTTTTTATTTTTATGGACCTATTGTGTCAGGAAAAGTTGGAATCACGATGGCTTTATGTCAAGCTTGTTTTACCCTCGCAAATGTTTGGATAACAGTAATGATTCCAAAAATAAATATGAGCGCGGCAAAAAAAGATTGGGGCAGAATGGACAATTTGCTGAAAAGAAATATAGTGCTTTCAGTATGTTCTATGTTACTTTGTATGGTCATTGGTACAATAATGCTATTATCGCTTAAAGGAAAATGGGATATAGTGGATAGATTTATGTCTTATCCTGCTATTATGATTTTACTTTCAGCTTGGTTATTCCAAATTATAATAAATGCTATTGCCGTTTATGGCAGAGCGCATAAAAGAGAACCGTTTATGATACCTTCTATATTATGTAGCATATTTTCTTTTATATCTACTTATCTGCTAATAAAATTTTTACCAAGTGATTATATGTTCTTAGGATTTACTTGTACTAATTTTGTTTTTGTCTTTGTGTTTTATTTCATATATCATAAATCAAAAAACAAATGGCATGATGAGTTATCATTAGAAATTGATAAAGAAGAAATAATTAATAAGAAAACACAAATAGATGCGACTTCTAATGTTTAAGTTATAGAAAAAATAATAAACGCAGGAGAGAGAAAATATGAAAGGAATAGTTTTAGCCGGTGGCGCGGGGACAAGGTTGTATCCCCTTACTATGGTGACAAGCAAGCAGCTATTGCCAATTTATGATAAACCAATGATATATTATCCTTTATCAGTGCTTATGCAAGCAGGAATCAAAGATATACTTATCATATCCACACCTACCGATACCCCGAGATTTGTTGAACTGCTTGGAGATGGTAGCAACTATGGTATTAATCTAAGCTATAAGGTTCAACCATCGCCCGACGGTCTTGCTCAAGCGTTTATACTTGGTGAAGAATTTATTGGCAACGATAGTTGTGCAATGGTACTTGGAGATAATATTTTTTACGGAAGCGGATTTGAAAAAATACTCGCAGAAGCCGTAGAAAATGCTGAAAAAAATAGCAGAGCTACAGTCTTTGGATACTATGTAGACGATCCTGAAAGATTTGGTATTGTAGAATTTGACAAGGAAGGCAAAGTCCTTAGTATTGAGGAAAAGCCTGCTGTTCCAAAATCAAACTATGCAGTAACAGGACTTTATTTTTATGATAACAGGTGTATAAATTTTGCAAAAAATCAGAAACCGTCTAAAAGAGGCGAACTGGAAATAACCGACCTTAACAAAACATATTTAAACATCGATTGCTTAGACGTCCAATTGTTAAAACGTGGTTTTGCCTGGCTTGATACAGGAACTGTGGAAAGCTTGGTCGATTGTGCCAACTTTATACAAACTCTTTCCAAACGACAGGGGATTATTATTTCTGCTTTAGAGGAAATAGCTTATAACAAAGGTTGGATAAATAAAGAACAACTGAAAATAGCTGCATCACGTTATGGTAAATCGCCATATGGAGCGCATCTTTTACGTGTAGCAGAAGGAAAGTTTAGAAACTAAGGGGATAGCAATGAAATTTACAAAAACAAATCTTAGAGGTGTTGTAATCGTTGAACCGGTAGTTTTTGGAGATAACCGCGGTTATTTTATGGAAACATACAATGAAGGCGAATTTACAAGTAACGGCATATTTAATAAATTTATGCAAGACAATCAGTCTTTTTCCTCACAAAAAGGGATAGTAAGAGGTTTGCATTTTCAAAAAGACCCGCACTCACAAGCAAAATTAGTACGGTGCAACAAAGGCGCAATTTTGGATGTGGCTGTGGATATTAAAAAAGGAAGCAGTACATATCTACAATATGTTGGAGCGGAACTTACCGAGGAAAACAAGCGTATGCTTATGATACCGCGCGGTTATGCACATGGTTTTTTAACATTAACTGATGACGTTGAAGTTATTTATAAAGCTGATAACCTTTACAATAAAGAATCCGACAGAAGTGTACGTTATAATGATTCTGCAATTGGAATTAATTGGGGCGTGGAAAATCCAATACTATCTGCTAAAGATACAAATAACCACAATATTGAAGACACCGATAACAATTATGCTATTACAGTTTTGGTAACGGGAGTTAATGGACAATTAGGTCACGACGTTGTGAAAAGATGTCAAGAGCTTGGGTATAATGCAATCGGCGCCGATATAGGCGATTTTGATATTACAGATGAAGATGCAACATTCAAATTTATTACAAATTGCAATCCTGATGTAGTTGTACATTGCGCAGCTTATACAGCTGTCGACAAAGCTGAAAGTGACGTTGAAAGGTGTACCAAAATCAATGTTACGGGAACCGAAAACATAGCTAAAGCCGTAAAAACAATTGATGCTACAATGGTATATATTTCTACAGATTACGTATATGGCGGAAAAGGGGATCAAGCCCATAATACAGATAGCGAGCTATGTCCTCTTAACGTTTATGGGAAATCAAAATTAGATGGTGAAAATGTCGCTGCAAAATTTGTTGATAAGCTTTTTATCGTTCGCACATCATGGGTATTTGGTATAAACGGCAACAATTTTATAAAGACAATGCTTAAGCTTGCAAAAGAACGAGACGAGTTAAGCGTGATTGATGACCAAGTTGGTTCACCTACCTATACGCCCGACCTTGCAAGAATAGTAGTGGATATGATATCGACTAATAAATATGGTGTTTATCATGCTACAAATGAAAATTATTGCAGTTGGTACGAATTTGCTACAGAAATATTTAAACAATCAAACATAAATATCAAGGTAAATAAGACAACGAGCGATAGATACGTAACTGCAGCAGTTCGTCCATTAAACAGTAAACTCGATAAATCTTGTCTTGATAAGGCAGGGTTTGAACGTTTGCCTAGTTGGCAAGACGCATTAAAAAGATATTTGGAGGAATTGAATAAATGAAAATTTTAGTTACCGGAGGCGCAGGATTTATTGGCGCAAATTTTGTTTATTATATGCTTGCAAAGTATCCAGATTATAAGATAGTTTGCCTTGATAAATTAACATATGCAGGCAATATGAGCACATTGGCGCAAGCTTTAGAAAATAAGAACTTTAAGTTTGTTAAAGGGGATATTGCGGACAATAAATTCGTGAATGACTTGTTTGCGGCAGAAAAGTTTGATTTAGTTATTAATTTCGCGGCAGAAAGCCACGTTGACCGTTCTATTGAAAATCCACAAATTTTCTTAATTACTAATATCTTAGGTACACAATCGCTTATGGATGCTTGCAGAAAAAATGGCAATATCCGTTTCCACCAAGTATCTACTGACGAGGTATATGGCGACCTACCTTTGGACAGACCTGATTTATTTTTCACAGAGGATACCCCAATACAAACATCTAGTCCGTA
>DATFIH010000199.1:0-4004 GCA_035270205.1 Clostridia bacterium
GCTTTTTGAATGGCGCACCATAGAAAAAAATATAATGCTAGGGCTCGAAATACGAAAAACAGATACCAAACAAAACAAAGAGCTTGCGTTAGACTTGCTTCAAAAATATGGTCTTGGTGATTTTGCCAAAATGCACCCAAGTCAATTAAGCGGCGGAATGAAGCAACGAGCGGCTTTGATAAGAACTCTTGTTACTCAACCTGAGATTCTACTATTGGACGAGCCCTTCAGCGCATTGGATTTTCAAACAAGACTCAACGTCTGCAACGACGTATACAAAATAATAAAGCAAGAAAAAAAGACAGCTGTACTTGTAAGCCACGATATAAGCGAATGCATTTCGCTTTGCGATAAGATTGTGGTTATATCCAGTCGACCTACCAGCGTAAAAGAAGAAATTATTATCGACATCGATAAAAGTTTGACTCCACTAAAAAGAAGAGAAGATAAACTTTTTCCAGGCTATTTTGAAAAAATATGGATTCTACTTGAGGAGAAAGAAAATGACGGATGAACATAAAAAATATATTAAAAAAATTAAGATAAGAAAACTTGTTACAAAAATTCTGCAAATCGGCATACTTATATGTTTTATCGGTTTATGGGAGCTTATTGCAAGGTTTGAAATAATAGATCCCTTTATAATAAGCAGCCCTTCAAGAATTGTAAAACTTTTGATAAAGCTAAATGCGCAAAAAAGTCTTTATATTCATATGTACACAACGCTTATTGAAACGGTTTTTGGGTTCCTTATTAGTACAATTATAGGTACCTGTATTGCAATTATGTTATGGTGGAACAAACTCTTAAACGACGTTTTAGAACCTTATCTGATTACGCTTAATGCCCTTCCCAAAATTGCACTTGGGCCACTTATCATAATATGGATAGGCGCAGGACAAGACTCTATTGTAACAATGGCAATTCTAACTTGTATAATAATCACGATAATCAGTATGTTAAACGGTTTTTTGCAAGTTGACAAAGATAAGATTATGCTGCTCAAAGCAATGCGCGCAAACAAGTTTCAAGTTCTTGTAAAGCTAGTTCTGCCAGCCAACATTCCCACGCTTATATCTGTACTAAAAATTAACGTTGGACTTGCTTGGGTTGGTACAATCATAGGCGAATATCTTGTTAGTCGTGAAGGTATAGGATATCTTATAGTTTACGGCTCACAAGTTTTCCAACTTGACCTTGTAATGGCAAGCATTATCCTACTATGTATTATGGCTGCTTTGATGTATGCAGTAGTTGCGTTATTGGAAAATATAATTAAGAAACATTTTTAGGTATAAGCTCAAGCATACCCAAATGATAATTAGCATATAGTTTAATATGTTTAAAAGAGTAATAGGACTTAGCGCCACCTTCATCGGTACCCTTATCGGGGCTGGGTTTGCTTCGGGTAGGGAAATCGCTCTTTACTTTTCTCATACCTCCCCTTTCACGCCCCTATTATCAGGGGCGTGTTTGGGCGTGTTGTGTTACTTTTTCCTTGAACTAGGGCGACTCTTCGAAGGGGATTTTTTCGTTCTCTTTGGCAAAGGAAAACCTATATTTATACTACTTATCAGGTTTTTTAATGCAGTAGTCGTCTGCGCTATGATCGCCGGCGGTGAGGAAGTTATATATTCGCTATTTGGCATACACGGCGGAGGAATAATTACAGGCATAATCGCCATAGTCAGCCTTATTTGTGGCTTAGAAAAACTAAAAATTATTAATTCAGTGGTAGTTCCTGCAATTGTAATACTAATATTTATATTGCTTTTTCGTGGCAATAACAAAACCATCTTTGAAAAAATAAGTGTCTTTCCTGCTTTTACATATGCAACCATGAACATAATAAGCGGAGGTTATTTTATATCGACTCTAAGTCGCGACTGTTCCCGAAAGGAAAATATTATAATATCAATAATTTGCTCCGCTGTTTTGGGCGTAATGCTCTTAAGTATATATGTTATTATTCAAAACGACCTAAACGCTACAATGCCGCTTATTCAAGCTGCATCAAAATATAATTTAAAAGTCGTTGGCAACGTTATTATGTACCTTGCGATTTATACTACAATAACAAGCTCGCTAGTTGTCGCGGCAAAAAACGACATAAAAAAGGCGATTATATTAACCGCCCTTTGTTTTTTAGTAAGTTTGTTCAGTTTTGAAAAAATTGTTGGTATATCTTATCCAATAATCGGAATATTGGGCGCGGCTATTATCTTATGGGTAGTCTACCTTATGCTACGACAAAAGTTTTGCAAATCATTGCAACTTAATGTTAGCGTATCCAACAAGTCCCATTAGCTGATTTTTTAGCATATCCGCCCCGGCTATCTTATGATTTAATGTAAAAAGCGTGCCGTTACGCTGGATTTTAACAGGTACGGTACCGCCAGAATTCTTTATCATAAGCTCAAGTACTTGTTTTAATACTTCTTCATCTTCTATGCGTATATATAAAGTTCTACCGTCTATTACCTCATTTTTTTCTTCTAATTTCCAAGAAAATATATCAGTTGCGATTATTTTAGGTTTGGCTTCGGGTTCAATTTTAATTCTACCCTTTACTCTAACAAGTTTATCATTTTCAAACAGTTCTTTCCTTCTTTGATAAACCTTGTCGAAGAACATAACTTCCGTACTGCCCGCCATGTCTTCAACGTTGGCTACGCAAAACGTTCTGCCCGTTTTACCGCTAACTTTTACGGAAACTTCGGAAAGTAGTCCACCAAATACAATCTCTTGTCCATCATGCACAATATATCTTTCTTCATTATCATTTATTGCGTTCCCTTCATCCAATATTTCATCGGTTTGAGCAATATCATCTTGTTCGTCGATAGGATTAAGCATATCGGTGTTAAAATCAAACTCTGCAAATTCTTCTTCGTGTCCGTCTAGCGGATGACCGGAAATATATCTTCCCAAGACAGCTTTTTCCAGAGAGAGCATCTCTTTTTTATTATCTGGAACGATTCTATACTTAAAGTCATTCTCTACCATAAAATCAAAGAACATCTGTCCGCCGTCGATTATGTTTCTGTTGTTGTTTTCTCTTTCTAAAATAACGTCATAGTTGGCTATAAGTGTATTTCTCGAAAGTCCAAAAGAGTCGAAAGCTCCGCCATATATTAAACTTTCTATCATTCTTTTATTGATATTAGCTCCACTAGACCTTCGGGCAAAATCAATAAAGTCTTTAAACTTGCCATTGGCTTCTCTTTCTTTAACAATATTATCTATTGCTGCTCTACCAACGTTTTTAATGCACGCAAGACCGTATCTGATCTTGTTGTTGCCATAAGGAACAAATAAGCCTTCACAATAGTTTATATCAGGTGGCAAAAGTTCTATATTCATATATTTGATTAGCTTTAGATACTTGCTTGTATCGTCAGGATTCGATAAGCGGTTGTTGATAACAGCACATAAATAATGTATCGGATAATAATGCTTTAAAAAAGCAGTTTGATAACTTAATACAGAATATGCCGCTGCGTGGGATTTGTTAAACGCATATGATCCAAAGGTTTCCAACTCCGTCCAAATTTGCTGTGCAAAGCCCAATTCTACACCGTTAGCGACACAGCCGTCGACAAATTTAGCTTTATGCTTAGGTGTATCTTCCACCTTTTTTTTGCTTATGAATTTACGGAAATTGTCAGCTTCATTAAGAGAATAACCTGCAAGCGCCTGCGTAATTCTCATTGCTTGCTCTTGATAAACTATAACACCGTAAGTGGATTTTAAAATTGGCTCTAGCTTAGGATGGCGATAATCTATATCGCCTTGATTTAGCTTGTTTTTAACGTAAGACGGGATATAATCCATAGGTCCAGGACGGTACAAGCTAACACCTGCAATTATTTCTTCAAATAAGGTTGGTTTTAGCTGTTTCATAAAGCTTTTCATACCACCGCTTTCTAGCTGGAACACCGTATCGGTTTCACCATTACCTATCATTTGATAAACTTCTTGGTCATCATAACCAAGCTCATTAA
>DATFIH010000200.1:0-7595 GCA_035270205.1 Clostridia bacterium
ATCTTTCTTGATAAAATATAACAAACTTCAAGAAAAAACCACATAAATACAATTATCAAACGTTTAGGAAATTTTTATGAAAATTGCAAGAATTAATATAGAAAAAGGCACTATTTATGCCGAATATAGAGATGGAAAGTATTATCCTATTGCGGGAGATATCTTTAACAAATACCGTGTTTTGGAAAAAAGTGTAACGCCTTTAAAACTTTTAGCACCTGTACTACCTACAAAAATTATTGCGCTAGGCGCAAATTACAAAAAACACGCGGAAGAATTACATTTAAATGTTAATAGCGTGCCTACTATTTTTATGAAACCTACAACTTCTGTTTTGGAGCCCAACGGCAATATTATTTATCCAAATAAGGCAACACAAGTTGATTATGAAGCTGAGCTTGCTATTGTTATAAAAAAACAATGCCGTTACGTGCAAAAGCAAGATGCGAGTAGCGTAATATTGGGATATACCTGTGCAAACGACGTTTCTGAACGTGTTTTTCAAAAAATGGACGGGCAATGGACAAGGGCGAAAGGCTACGATACATTTTGCCCACTAGGAAGCTATATTGAAACTGAGGTTGACCCAGCTTGTTTAGAACTCAAAGCGATAGTAAACGGTGAGATAAGGCAAAAAGGCAATACAAAAGATTTAATACATAATATTCCTTCTATTATTTCATTTGTAAGCGAAATAATGACCTTGAATGCGGGCGATGTGATTTTAACAGGAACGCCCGAAGGCGTCGGCAGAATTAATATAGGCGATACTGTAGAAATAAATATAGAAAAAATAGGAAGTATCGTAAATAAAGTAGTAGCTGAATGATTAATTTTGAGTACTATTTTACTACAAACAAATTTAGGTCAGTATCATCATTTATCAAGCTTTGAAAGAATATTATTGTAACAACTTTCGAGTTTTTCACAAAATGCTATAAAATATTTAGCATTTTTTTTAGATACTAAAGACCGGATAAATTCAACACCAATACAGCTTTATTATTTTAATAAAACACTACATTTTGAACTAGGACAGTACGGACAGCAAAAATAACGGAGCATTGCTTTTTTTACCTTAGTGAACTATAATAATAACAGTTAATAATTGAATTATTAACAATACAAAAGAATAGTAGGGAGTCTATGATTAACGGCAAAAAGATAGTAATAACAGGCGCAAACAGCGGTATCGGCTATGAAACACTAAAAATTTTGTCTTTGGGCAAAGATAATATGATTTTAGCTGTCGACAAAGAAAATAGCAACATAGAAAGCTTTTCCCCTCAAGTATTTGCTTATAAAATGGATATTAGCACCAAAGAAGGAGTGGATTCGGTTTTTGCAGAAGCTATCAAGGTTTTGGGTGGCATTGATATTTTTTATGCCAACGCAGGCTATCCCTATTATGAATTATTCGATTATACAGATTGGGATAGGGTAAAATCCATGTTTGAAACCAATGTGTTTTCGCCCATTTATACATATTCCAAATTCCGCGAATATCTTAACGGCAGATTTGGTATATATGCGGTAACGGTTAGCGCCATAGGACAAATGGCAATGCCAGGCTATGCAATTTATTCGTCAAGTAAATTTGCATTCGAGGGTTTTCAGCAAGCTTTAAGGCTAGAAATGGACAAAAATATTCAGCTAACCTGCCTTTATCCAGTAGCTACCGACACCAACTTTTTCAAAACTGCAAATCCAGTAGAATTCGAGAAACCGTTCCCCGTTCAAAGTGCGCAACATGTCGCAAAAAAAATGGTAAAGGGTATCGAGAAAGGCAAAAAGAGTGTATATCCATCAAAACTTCTTAGCCTTGCAAAACTGCTTATGAAATTCTTCCCAATAATACGTAGTATTTATTGGGCATTAGAGAAAAAGAAACTACTCCGTTTTAAGCAAAAGCTTGCAAAAAATTCAAAATAGCCAAAAGCACTTTTCAACATGCTCTGCACAAAATTGCATATCATTAATAAATTATAAATATATCGATAGAGAATAGAAAATAGGATTAAGAATGAAAAACACAAGCGTTACAGAAAATAAAGAAAAATCAAAAAAGCCTTTTCTAAAAAGGGTATGGGTTTGGGTGATAATTGGTATCATTGCTGTCATTTTGGCAACAGCTGCAACAATGCCTTTTATATATAACGTTCAGACCATTATATTAAGAGTTGTATGCAAACCTCGAGACATATCCGTTCCCCAAAATTATGATGCTATTGTAAGCAACACAGTCAAAAGCGGGGAAGTTTCTTATAATTCTATTTACGCAAATGGATATATGGATATTATTTCACCGAAAGAAGCGACCGAGAGCCTGCCCCTTCTTGTTTATTTGCATGGAGGCTACTATGTGGCTGGCGATAAAAAAGGTGCGGAACCTTATTGTAGAATGATAGCAAATGAGGGGTATATCGTAGCCAATGTAAACTATGTTTTAGCTCCCGATGCTAAGTATCCGGCTCAAGCGATACAAGTAAATGAAGCAATAAATTTTCTTATCGAGAATAATTCCACCTATAATATAGACGTGAACAATATTTTTATTGGCGGAGATAGTGCAGGAGCACATCTTTCAGGATATATGGGCGCATATTATACCAACCAAGAATTAAGTTCTAAGCTGGACATAACACCCGCAATATCTCAAAACCAATTGAAAGGGGTTGTGTTGCTTTGTGGATTTTATGATATGTTCAAAGTAAGAGAAACAAAATTTCCATTTGTTAACGATGCTATGTGGATGCTTACAGGTACCAAAAAATATGAAAATTATAGTAGGGTTAATGAACTCAACACAATTGAAAACGTTACCAAGAATTATCCCAATACATATCTTCTATGCGGAGATAAAGACCCGTTTTATACTCAAAATATTGAAATGAAAGAAAAACTCGAAGAACAAAATATTAAAACAACCGCTTATCTTCCTATCACAAATAAGAAGAAGCTTAAACACGAATTTCAAAGAGACTTTGACTGTGAAGAGGCATATACAGCAATGACAATGTTGCTTAACTTTTTAGAAACTTATTCAGCATAAAAAATCGCTACTAAATTAGTAACGATTTTCTATTCTATAATGTAGTTATTGTTAAATTAATCTAAAAATTCAGCTTTTGGCGTAAGATTAAAACGTTTTGCAACAGCTTTTAATTCATCATCGGTAATAGTGTTAATAATCTTAGTTCCAATAGTTTGCATATAAACAATTGCGCCTTTTTCCACAGTTTCGATAAGACCGAAAGTTTCGTCTAGATCTTTACCACAACCAAATATCCCATGAGTAGCCCAAATGCAAAGTCTATATTCTTTTAACTTTTCGGCAGTTGCTCTGCCGATTTCTTCGTTTCCGCAAACCATCCAAGGTAAAACGCCAATTCCCTCTGGGAAAACAACGATACATTCAGTCATGACTTTCCAAATAGTACGAGTGAAAGCGCGTTCATCAAGCGAATGAACTAACGTCATTGCTAGAGTACTTGTAGGGTGAGTGTGCATGATAACTCTGTGGTTTGGGTCTATTTTAAGTCTTTCGATATGGCTCATAAGGTGCGCAGGAAGCTCGCTTGTCGGTCTACCGCCGTCAGAAAATCCCCAAACAATGCTAGCGGTTTTTCCGCTTGGAAGAATTCTGATAATTCCTAAATTAACGTCGGGGGCGTATTCAACATTTTTGAAATATTTGCCGGTTCCTGTGACTAAAAACAATTTACCGATAAGCGGACTTGCATCGAAATAAACATCGATAATACGACTTTTGTCCTCAATATCAATATACTCGCTCATTTCTTTTTCATCTAAAATAATGCTGATATTTCCGCCGTTTCTTTCGTCCCAACCAAGTCTGTACATATTTGATATAGTTCTAATAACCTCTTGCATAGTATTATTTTGCAAAATATTTTTCATAAAATTCTCCTTAATTTCTCTCAATTAGTATATTTTTTTCGTAAGCTTTAACTTTATCAAACCAATCTTCTTTTTGCACGTTTTCTCTTGCTAGATATTCGTTCCAAACGTCGCCAAAAGGTAAAGTTTTTAGTTCTTCGCTAAGCGCCATAAGCTCGCTAAAGTTACCTTCATCTTGAAGCTGTTTTAGTTTATCATTAGGTTGCAATGCGGCACAAAGTAACGCTTTTTGCATATTTCTTGCGCCAAGTACCCACGCGCCTATGCGGTTTATCGAAGCGTCAAAATAATCTAGTCCAATTAGCACTCTTTCTTCGGCGTTATTGCGTATAATCTCTTCGGCAATTTCTTTTATATCATCGGTAAGTAGCACAACGTGGTCGCTATCCCAACGAACAGGACGAGTAACGTGAAGCGCAACTTTATCAAAAAAAGCAAGTAATGACGGAATTTTATCCGCAACATTTTCAGTAGGGTGGAAGTGACCGTTATCCAGTAAAGCGTTAATGCCGTTTTTAGCGGCGTATGAAAGATAAAATTCGCTACTTCCAACAGTACAGCTTTCTAAGCCGATACCAAAAACTTTACTTTCAACGCAATCTATAATATTTTCTTTATCGTATTTAACTGAATAAATCTCGTCAAGACTTTCCTTTAGTCTTAATCTTGGCGTCAAACGGTCGGCAGGATTGTTTTTGAAGCCATCTGGAATCCAAATATTATGTAAGCATGGAGAGCCTTGCGTTCTGCCTATATAATCAGCGATTTTTCTAGTAGCTTTACAATGCCTTATCCAAAAATCTCTAACTTCTTTAATAGGTGAGGAAAGGGATAAGCCATCTGTTAGCATTGGATGAGAAAATAAAGTGGGGTTAAAATCAAGCATAATGTCACGCTCTTTTGCCCACGCAAGCCACTTGTCAAAATGCTTGGGCTCTAGCATATCTCTTTCTACTTTTTCATCGCAAATTGCGTATATTGCGTGCAAATTCAACCTTTTTTTGCCCGGAATTAAAGAATAAACTAAGTCTAAGTCATTCATAACCTCGGTATAGTTTCTCGCTTTTCCCATATAATTTCCTGTTGTTTGAATTCCGCCAGTTAGAGAAGATTTATTTTCAAATCCTCCAACATCATCGCCTTGCCAGCAATGCAAAGAAAGCGGAATGTTTTTTACTTTTTCGAGTGTGTTTTCGGTATCAACGCCGAATTTAGCGTAAATTTGTTTAGCGTTTTGGTACATATCTTCTCCTTAATAATTTTTTACGTTAAATGATTTTCTGACTAATTTTTTTGCCTCGGTATAATCTTTAAGTGAACCAAAGGTTACTATTTGAACTAGTAAATTGCCGATAGCTGTAGCTTCGCAAGGGCCTGCGTAAACCGTTCTATTCAAATATTTTGCAGTTAGCCTATTCAAATAATCGTTTTTACTTCCACCACCAATTATATTTATAACGTTGTACTTAGTTTTGGTAATTCTCTCTAATTCATTAACCGCTGTTTCATAACAATGCGCTAAGCTATTGTAAACGCAATGCGCGATCTCACCAACAGTATTAGGAATGGGCGCGCCATCTAATTGGCAACGATTTTTAATAGCATCAATCATACTATTGGGGTTGAGAAATTCGGGCGAATTGACATTAATTGCATAATCGTAATGGTTTTCTTTTTCCGCTAAAGCTGCGAGCTCATGAAATTCATAAGCGTCATTCAGTTCGTGACGAACTTCTTGAATCATCCAAAGCCCCATAATATTTTTCAAGAAACGAACCTTACCTAAAATACTACCTTCATTTGAATAATGGCTGTCTTTAGCTTCAAGCGATAGTATCGGCTCTGTTTCTATACCGAGTAATGACCACGTTCCCGAACTTATGTAAATTTCGTTGCCTGGACTTGCAATAACCGCTGACGCAGTGTCATGAGTTGCCGGAAGAATAACCTTAATATCGCAACCTAATTCTTGTTTTATTTCTTCGCTAAAATTTCCTAAGCAGTAACCCGGTTGTTCTAAGCGCCCCAGCAGGTCTTTTTTTATGCCAAGACGAGATAAAATATCCTCGTCATATTGTTTATTGTTTGCGTTTACAAGTCCGCTTGTACTAGCAATAGTGTATTCATGCGCCATTTTCCCCGTTAATTTATATGAAAAATATTCGGGTAGGTATAGCATATTTTCCGCTTCATCTAATCTATTGCTAGCCTTGTCCGATAAAAGCTGATATATAGTATTAAAAGGCTGAAACTGTGTTCCTGTAATGGAATATAATTCTTCGTTTGTTATAGGCGTTTTGAAAAAATCTTTTGTTCTGTCGTCACGATAGCAGTATACGGGCAAAATTTCTTTATTATCCTTATCAAGTAGTACATAATCGACGCCCCAAGTATCTATTCCCATGCTTACGGGTATTTTATTTATAGAAACGCATTTCTTAATTCCGTTTTTTATCTCGTTAAGAAGACGGGAAATATCCCAAGAAAGACGACTGTCTTTTCTATCAGGGGAGTTGGAAAATCGATAAACTTCTTCCAATATAAGTTTGCCATTTTCTATAAACCCAAGAATATGTCTACCGCTACTTGCTCCAATATCAATGCTTAAAAAATATTCCATATATTATCCTTGTTTTTTGAATAGGCACGAAATATTATTCTTGCCGTTTTTCTTTTTCTCCTAAAAGAATTTATTTTTTATCCCAAATAACATTTAGCCCCCAATCATAATCTACTTGACTATCAGTTATTAAAGTATCAATTTTGTTTAAGTTAAGTCTAATAAAAGCTGTCTTATTAAGTTTTCCACTATCAGCTAGTAGATAACTCTCTTTAGCGTTCTTGTTCATTGCTTGTTTAATCTCAACCAACTGCGTAGAACTCTCATACGCTCCCAACTCGTTTACAGCTCTGCACGAAAAAAAGAATTTATCTACGTGGTATTTTTCTATTGCGTTTATCGCTTCCAAACCAATTAAAGTGTTACAATTGGTAAGCTCTCCGCCTGTACAAATAGTGTTAACGCCGATTTTACCAAGCTCAAAAGCCGTTTTAATTCCATTAGTTATTACGGTAATTCCATTTTTTGAACTTAAAAAAGGTATAAGTCTCATAACTGTTGTCGAGCTGTCAAAAAACAACGTATCACCGTCATTAATAAACTTTATAGCAACCCTTGCAATTTTTATCTTTTCAGCCTCTTTTTCACTGTCTCTAAGATTAAAAGGGGGGTCAATATCGTTATTTAATCTCACCGCTCCGCCATGTGTTCGCTTTATAGCCTTTTCTCTGTCTAATTTTTCTAAATCACGCCTAATAGTAGCGGTCGTCGCATTTGTTGCCAGCGAAAGTTCTTTCACCGTCATCGATGATTTTTCTTCAAGTAAATTAATAATTAAATTATATCTTTCTATCGGAAACATCAAAACTCCTATAAAACTTTTCCCAAAGAATTGTTCATTTGTGTTCATTAGTGTTTGTTTGTATTTATATTATAACATATAAAAGAAAAAAGTTAATAGTTTTTATTTTAAATTTTAATTTATTATAAAACTGTTTGGCGTTTCAGAAGTGGCAAAATGTCGTTTTAATTGTAAACACTTTTCAAAAATGCTATTACTATATAAATGTTGTTACTATGGCTTTGATTACCTATTTTGATACAATTACGCACC
>DATFIH010000201.1:0-7655 GCA_035270205.1 Clostridia bacterium
TATTGCAAGGATACACTTTTTCCAATTTGTTTTCGTATATTTTTAATAATTCATCTAAAGATACACAGTTATTTTTATAAATAATCTTTCTGTCCGCTATCGTCACGCCTAGCTCAGTGCCAATATCAATATCTTGATTAACCTCTAATATAAATGCGCCATAATTATAGTTGAAAATTTTATTAAGGTTAATTTTCTCGTTATATTCAAAGCCAATCTTATTCCCGAAAGCCATTTTCATTACGCCTTCGGCAATTCCACCGTATGTAGGTGTATAGCAAGACAAAACTTTACCACCCGCCATAAGATTATTAACCGTTTGATATATTGTAATTAAAGAATCAGTATTTGGCAAGCCGTTTTCGTCATATTCAGCTTGCAATAGCATAACTTTGTTGTTGATTCCTTTAAATTCGTTGGAAATTATGCTTTTTGCATTTTGAGTAGTTACCGCAAACGAAACAAGTGTAGGCGGAACGTGTAAGTTTTCAAAGCTTCCGCTCATCGAGTCCTTGCCGCCGATTGATGCAACGTTAAGATCCCTTTGCGCTTTGTATGCGCCTAATAAAGCTGCTAGCGGTTTGCCCCATTTTACAGAGTCTTTATTTAGTCTTTCAAAATATTCTTGGAAAGTTAGGTATATGTCTTTATACTTAGCGCCGGTTGCAATAAGCTTAGAGATAGATTCTACCACCGCCAAATATGCGCCGTGATATGGACTTTTTTCGGTTATAAAAGGATTGTATCCGTATGCCATAACCGAACAAGTATCGGTAAATCCACTTTCTACAGAAACCTTATTTACCATAGCTTGTATGGGTGTTAGCTGATATTTTCCACCAAAAGGCATAAGCACAGTACCTGCGCCTATCGTCGAATCAAAACGTTCTGATAAGCCTTTTTTAGAACAAACATTTAAATCGCTTGCAAGTTCCTTGTATCCACTTTCAAAGCTACTTACTGTATTCTTAGAATAATTTTCATAACCACTAACAACAACGTCAACGTGCTTTTCTGCCCCGTTAGAATTTAAAAATTCTCTATCAATATCCACGATATTTGCGCCGTTCCATTTCATAATAAGGCGTTTTTCGTCCTTAACAACAGCCACAACACTTGCTTCCAAATTTTCGCTGTTGGCAATTTCTATAAAGTGCGCAACGTCTTCTTTTGCAACCACTACAGCCATTCTTTCCTGCGATTCGCTGATTGCAAGTTCCGTACCGTCAAGACCTTCGTACTTTTTGGGAACTGCGTTCAGGTTGATTTCTATACCGTCAGCTAGTTCTCCAATAGCAACAGATACTCCACCTGCGCCAAAGTCATTACAACGTTTGATAAGTAGAGACGCTTCTTTATTCCTAAACAACCTTTGCAGTTTTCTTTCTTCCGGCGCATTGCCTTTTTGCACTTCTGCGCCGCAAGTTTCCAACGATTCTAAGGTATGTGATTTGGAAGACCCGGTAGCGCCTCCGCAACCGTCTCTTCCTGTTCTTCCGCCCAAAAGTATTACGATGTCGCCATCTTGTGGTCGCTCTCTTCTCACATTTTTAGCAGGCGCTGCGCCTATTACTGCGCCTATTTCCATACGCTTAGCAGTATATCCGTCGTGATATATCTCATCTACCAAGCCAGTAGCTAGACCTATTTGATTGCCATAAGAACTGTACCCTTGCGCTGCGGTAGTAACTATTTTTCTTTGTGGCAACTTTCCTTCTAACGTTTGATTTACAGGAAGCAATGGATTACCTGCGCCGGTAACTCTCATTGCCGCATAAACGTAAGCTCTGCCACTAAGCGGATCTCTTATTGCTCCGCCAATACATGTAGCCGCTCCGCCGAAAGGCTCTATTTCCGTAGGATGATTGTGCGTTTCGTTTTTGAACAACAGCAGCCAATCTTCATTTTTTCCGTTTACATTAACCTTAATTTTTACGGTGCAGGCATTTATTTCCTCTGATTCGTCCAGATTTTCCAGTTTTCCTTCCGCTCGCAAAACCTTAGCTGCAATAGTTGCCACGTCCATAAGGTTTATTGGCTTAGTCCTGTTTATAAACTTTCTGGATTTAAGATATTCTTGATACGTATCTTCTATCAGCTTATCTTCAAACTTCACACTGTCAATCGTGGTTAGAAAAGTTGTGTGCCTGCAATGATCAGACCAATAAGTGTCTATCATTTTTATTTCGGTCAACGTCGGATTGCGATTTTCTTTTACAAAATAGCTTTGGCAAAACTCTATATCATCTATATCCATTGCTAATCCGTATTGAACTATAAATTCTTTAAGTCCCTTATTGTCTAGCTTATTAAAACCATTTAGCGTTGCTACTTTTGTTGGAATATCATATTTTACCAATAAAGTATTGAACTTATCCAAGTTAGCCTCTCTGCTCTCAACCGGGTTTATAAGGTATTTTTTAATACTTGCCAACTCTTTTTCGGAAAATTTACCATAAAGCGCATAAATTTTTGCAGTGCGAACTAAGGGTTTTTCCTTTTGTGATACAATTTGTATACACTGCGCGCAAGAATCGGCACGTTGGTCAAACTGCCCCGGTAAATATTCAGATACTATTATCGTACAATCGCCTAAATCTAATTCATCATAAATATTATCCAGTTGCGGTTCGGAGAAAACAGTTTTCTTACAATACTCAAATAGTTGCGCCTCTATATTTTCCACGTCGTATCTTTTAATAAAGCGTAAATTTTTTAAAGAATCTATCTGCAAAAAATTTCTTATATCATTGATAAGTTGTGTACTTTCATGATCTAAGCCTTCTTTTTTTTCTACGTATAATCTGTAAACCATATTTTTACCTCGTTAATTGCTTTTGTGCTGTTTTTCCGATATCTTTGCGATAATATGCATTAGCAAAGCTAATCTTGTTTACCTCTATATATGCTTTTTCTATAGCCTTATTTAATGTATCTTGAATTGCCGTAACGCCCAGCACTCTACCGCCTGAAGTTACAAGCACCCCATTTTCTTGCTTTGCGCCCGCAACAAACACTTCAGCATCCAGTTGGTCTGGAATATCTATTGGATAACCTTTTTTATAAGACAATGGGTATCCATTTGATGCCATTATAACACAGCAAGCGCTAAGATTGGAAAATTTTATGTCAACTTTGTCCAAATTACCAAACGTTGTAGCTTGCATAATTTCCAACAAGTCACTTTCTAGAAGTGGAATAACAACTTGCGTTTCAGGGTCGCCAAAACGACAGTTGTATTCTATTACTTTAACTCCCGACGTTGTTATCATAAGCCCGAAAAACAAACAGCCACGGAACGGTCTGCCCTCTTTTTTCATTGCTAATATCGTGGGCATAAAAATCTTTTTCATACACTCTTCAGCAATTTCTTTTGTATAATAAGGATTGGGCGCAATCGTACCCATTCCGCCTGTATTTAGACCGTTATCACCGTCCAATGCTCTTTTGTGGTCCATAGCTGAAACCATAGGTATTATAGTTTTTCCGTCTGTAAAGGCAAGCACGGAAACCTCAGGACCTTCCAAATACTCTTCTATAACAATATTCGCTCCACTTTCGCCGAATACTTTGCTTCGCATCATAGATAGTATTGCATCTATTGCTTCTTCTTTAGTTTTGGCAATAATAACGCCTTTACCTAAAGCAAGCCCGTCTGCTTTAACAACGATCGGCACTGCAGAGTTTTCGACGTATTTTACAGCTTCGTCAATATCTGTAAACGTTGCGTAACTTGCAGTAGGAATATTATATTTTTTCATTAGGTTTTTAGAAAAAACTTTGCTACCTTCAATTATTGCAGCATTTTTATTGGGTCCAAAACAAGGTATACCTTTTGCGCTTAAAGCATCAACTGCGCCGAGCACCAACGGGTCATCAGGCGTAACAACCGCATAATCTATAGTGTTTGCAACAGCAAAATTCACTATACTTTCAATATCGTTTGCGCTTATATCTACACACGTTGCATCCTTGCTGATACCACCATTACCGGGCAACGCAAAAATTTGCGTAACCTTATTGTTTTGTAATAATTTTTTTATAATGGCGTGTTCCCGTCCTCCACCGCCGATTACCATAATCTTCATATATTACCTCTTAATGGTGAAACAATCTCATTCCTGTGAATGCCATAACCATATCGTATTTGTCACAGCAATCAATAACGTCAATATCTCTGATAGAACCGCCCGGCTCTGCAATATATTTTACTCCGCTTTTTTTGCCGCGTTCGATATTGTCGCTGAAAGGGAAGAACGCATCACTTGCTAGGGTAATACCGTTAACAGTGGCAAGATAGGCTTCTTTTTCTTCTTTCGTAAAAATTTCAGGTTTTTCAGAAAAATATTTTTGCCATACGCTTTCTCCAATTACGCCCTCGTACTCATCAGAAAGATAAATATCAATTATGTTGTTCTTTTCAGGTCTTCCCATATTTTTGGCAAACTTTAATCCAAGCACCTTGTCTGATTGTCGTAAATTCCACAAATCAGCTTTAGAACCTGCCAACCTTACGCAATGTATTCGGGACTGTTGTCCTGCTCCAACGCCTATAGCTTGTCCGTCATACGCAAAACAAACGGAGTTTGATTGTGTGTACTTTAAGGTAATCATTGCTATTATCATATCTTCTATTGCGCTGTCGGGCAAAAGTTTGTTTTGGGTAACAATATTGGTGAAAAGATTTTTATCTATCTTAAAATTATTGCGATTTTGCTCAAACGTAATGCCAAACACTTGTTTTTGTTCCAAAAGTTGTGGCTCATAATCTTTATCAATTTTAATAATGTTGTAGGTGCCTTTTCTTTTTTGGCTAAGTATCTTTAAAGCATTTTCAGTATAATCAGGCGCAATAACGCCATCGGATACTTCTCTTGCAATTATTTTTGCCGTTATCTCGTCGCAGGTATCGCTCAAAGCTACAAAATCTCCGAAAGAGCTCATTCTATCAGTTCCTCTAGCCCTTGCATAAGCGCATGCAAGTGGTGAATCGTCCAAGCCTTCTATATCATCTACAAAACACGCTTTTTTTAGTTTATAATCCAAAACCTTACCTATTGCCGCTGACGTTGGGCTAACGTGTTTAAAACTGCTTGCGCATGGCACATGTAAAGCTTCTTTTATCTCCTTTACTAGTTGCCAACTATTAAAAGCATCTAAAAAGTTTATGTATCCAGGTCTGCCGTTAAGTATTTCTATCGGAAGTTCGCAACCGTTTGCCATAAATATTTTGGCAGGTTTTTGATTGGGATTACAACCGTATTTAAGCTCGAATTCTTTCATTTTATACTCCTTAATTATTTTTGTTAAACAACCTTGTTTGCATTGAACCGTTATTCAAATCCGTATACCTTACGTATAAAGAAACTTTGTTGTCAGCATTTAGCGAGTTCCAAATAGTGTTTGCAAACGTGTCTACGTCATCATTAATTGTTATTATTTGTGGCTCACCCTCGAATGAAGGAATAGGCTGTCCGTCACATTTGTAGGTGTGTATAAGATGCCCTACTCCATTAACGGGCGTATAATTATAAAAATATCTATTACATACTTTGCCTTCGTTATCTCCGCACTTTAATATGCTTAATTTATAATCAAAATCCTTGTCGCCAAAATTTATAATTCCGCTTATTCTCGGTGTGAAATTGGGCATATCCGGTTCAAACTCACGAGTCGCTAAAGCATCTTCAAAGGTTGCTTTCTTAGCTATAAAAGAGTGAATCGTGTCGGTCTGATCCCCATTCGTAACTATAGTATAGTTGTTTATTTGTCTTATTGGTGAATAGATTATAAGACTTGGATCGGACACAAGAGCATTGTCAAATGGGTAAATAGTAACTTCGTTCTTTTTTTCAACAAAAACTCGATTCCTGCTATTTTGACTTCTTCCCATAATAAAATATGCAAAAACTGCTTTAGTTCCGTCTGCGGTCTTACCTATAATAATTCCACGTCCAGGATAGGTGTTTTCTTTTAAAATTGTTGAGATGTCATTTTTTTTCAGCATTTATTTTTCTCCTTTAGTATTTCTTTTGCGACCAGCTCCACAGCCTTGGGCAAAATAATCCACTCTGCTTTTTCCATTACTCTTTTTTGCAAAGTAATCGGTGTATCGTTTTTAAAAACAGGCACAGCTTTTTGTAAAATAATTTTTCCGCCGTCCGGCACTTCGTTTACAAAATGAACAGTCGCGCCCGTTAGCTTTACGCCGTAGTTCAAAACAGCTTCATGCACCTTTAATCCATAATAGCCTTCTCCGCAAAAAGAGGGTATCAGCGCAGGATGAACGTTAATAATTCTATTAGTATATTTTTTTGTAAAACTTTCGGAAAGTATTTGCATAAATCCAGCTAAAACAATAAGCTGAATGTTATATTTTTCTAAAACTTCCATTACTTCTTTTTCAAAGTTTGGGATACCATTTTTGTATTTTGGGATAACTATACTTGGTATATTGTTGCGTTCGGCTCTTTCTAAAGCAAAGACGTTTGGCTTGTTTGAAACGACTAGCGCTACCGATGCGCTTACAATATTATTGTTTTTTTCTTCATCGATAATGGCTTGCAAATTAGTGCCGCCACCCGACACAAAAACTGCAACGTTTATCTTTTGATTTGGTTTGTTCATTTACTTATCCCTAGTTGATGATAATATTTTCTTCGCTTACAATGACTTCGCCGATAATGTATGCGTCCTCACCGTTTTCTTGCAATATCTTACAAGCTGCATCCGCATCATTTTTTGCGACTACTACCGTCATACCTACACCCATATTAAACGTGTTAAACATATCTCTTTCCGGTATGTTGCCCACTTTTTTAATATAGTCAAATATAGGTAGTATCTTAATATCTTTCTTGGCAATCTTAGCGCACATGTGTTCAGGCAAGCTCCTTGGCAAATTTTCATAAAATCCGCCGCCTGTAATATGTGATATGCCTTTTACCTTAATTTCTTTCAATAACGCGAGTATCGGTTTTACGTAAATTTTAGTTGGTGTCAATAACGTTTCGCCTAAAGACTTGCCCATTAATTCGTCAATAGGCTTTTTCAAATCTACTTTCTCTACGTCGAACACCTTTCTTACCAAAGAAAAACCATTAGAATGTACACCGCTTGAAGGCAAAGCTATGATTACGTCGCCTTCTGTCATAGTTTTATTGTCCAAAATTTTATTTCTGTCTACAACGCCTACCGAAAAACCTGCCAAATCATATTCTTCAACGGGGTAAAATCCAGGCATTTCCGCAGTTTCTCCGCCAATTAATGCGCAATTTGCCATTACACATCCTTCAGCGACTCCGCTAACAATTTGTTCGACTTTCTCAGGATAGTTTTTTCCTACCGCAATATAATCAAGGAAAAACAAAGGTTTTGCTCCGCTACATATAACGTCATTGACGCACATTGCCACACAATCTATTCCGATAGTGTCGTGTTTATTCATCAAAAATGCCAACTTAAGTTTGGTTCCTACACCGTCCGTTCCGCTGACAAGTACCGGGTTTTGAATACCTTCAAGGTCCAAATTGAACAAACCGCCGAATCCACCAATATCTGATATAACGTTTTTATTTAAGGTTTTGGATATGTGTTTTTTCATAAGTCGAACCGACTCATATCCTGCGGTTATATCTACTCCTGCTTCTTTATAG
>DATFIH010000202.1:0-7056 GCA_035270205.1 Clostridia bacterium
AGCAAAAGAAATTAATTATCTTGTAAAAAATTGTAATTATCGATACAAGGATATTGCAGTAGTAATTAATGACGAAAATTATATTAAAATAGTAAAAGAAATTTTCACACGTTGCGATATTCCTTTTTTTGCTGATGTAAAATACTATGTAAGAGACAGCTTTGCGGTGAAATATATAAACTGGTTGCTGGAAGCGGTGGAAGAAAACTATGCGGTTGACCGAATATTTAAACTTGCACATAATCCGCTACTTGGGTTTACACGTCAAGAAATAGAAAGCTTTGAAAACTACGTTTTAAAATATAACGTCAACTTCTCGGCTTTTTTACAGCCTATAACAGGTGATGATAAAGCGGAATACGTAAGAGATAAATTAGCAAAATTGATGTTAAAGGTTCCCAAAAGAGATAATAAGGTATGCCAATATGTAAAATTTATTATTGAGGAACTATCGCAAGAGAGTATAGTTGAAAAATTAAACGAGTTTATAAAATGCGATGATATTGAACTTTCAAAATGCTCCGAGGTAAATGACTTTTTAAACGTTATTAAAGAAATTGATGAACTTGGCGGTGATAATGTCGTTACTCTTAGCGAATTCATAAACATAATAAACAGCGCTATTGCCGATATGGGGAAAGGCGCTTTGCCTCAGTACATAGACAGCGTCTTTGTCGGCAACACGTCAGATAGCAGATTTAGCGATATAAAAGCATTATTTGTTGTTGGAGCAAGTTCCGGCAATTTCCCAAAAACTTCAGGCGATAATGTTATAATTTCCTCTTTTGACAACGAGGTTATGAAAAAAGGCGGACTTTTACTGAGTCCGACTCCTTTGGATAATAACAATATGGAACGTTTAGTCGTTGCAGACCTTATTGTGAAACCGCGTGAAAAGCTTTACGTTGGATACAGTAAAAGCAATATAAAAGGTGAGGATTTGCTTGTTGGCGAGGCTTTAGCTGAACTTATGCATTTGATGGGAGTAGAAAAACTATCTAAGCTTGTTGAAAATCATAATTTCAACGATGCGGATTTACTTTTGTATAATTTAATTAATTCTAAGAATACGTATTACGAATATATCCGCAATAAAGTGCCAGAAAAATTTGCAGACAGTGTAAAAGATTATTTAATAAAAAAAGGTTATGGCGCAAGATTGGAATTTTGTCCCAATTCGCAAGAGTTTGTTGATTTTGCTCAGTACCTTTTCAAGAAAAACGGGGATATGTATAATACTTCTGTTTCGCAACTTGAGAGTTATTTTAAATGTCCATATTATCATTTCTTAAAATACGGCTTGAAACTTAAGGAACGTGAAGAAGGAATGATAAAAGTAAATATGGTGGGCGATATCGTACATAAAATTTTGGAAATATATTTTAAAGAATATAAAGATAGCATAAAAATGGCAAATGCACAACAAACCGCAGAGCGTATTGATAAAGTTATTAACGATGTTATCAGTAGCCCCGACTATGATATGTACAGAGCTGAAAATATAGGAAGGTATACGCTTAACAATCTAAAAGAAGAAGGAAAAAAGCTGTTAAATGCGCTTACTGACTATGTAAAGCAGTCTCGTTTTACACCTACATATATAGAATTAGGTTTTGGCAGAAATGAAAAAGAAAAAGGCATAAAAATAGAAGCGAGTGGCAATATTTTTAATTTTACAGGCAAGGTCGACAGAGTCGACACATACGGTGATAAAGTAGCAATAATAGATTATAAAACAGGCTCAGTAGAGGAAGATTTAAAATATGTTTACTTTGGAAAAAAATTGCAACTTTATATATACTTAAAAGTATTTTTAAATGAAGGCAAAACCCCTGCGGGAGTTTTTTATATGCCGATTAAAGCTAATTATAATAAAGAAGGTTCCAGCTACAAGCTCGTAGGACAAATCCTGAGCGATTTGGCAACCTTCGCCGAACTTGACACCAACTGTATTGTAAACGAACCCTATCAAAGCAATATGCTTGATTTTAGCGTAACTTGCAAAAAGGACAACTACCAGATAAAAGGAAAGAATGCAATTGCTCGTGAGGATTTTGAAACGGTTTGCAATTATGCGGTAGAGATTTCTAAAATAGCGTTAGAGGAGATTGCTGAAGGCTTTAGGGATAAAAAGCCATTTTTAAGCAGTTGCGAATTCTGTCCATACAAACGAATGTGCGGAGAAGTGGAAGAACGGAAAGGTACGGGGGTAGGCGGTATAAATAGCTTTAAAACACTTGAGGAGGATAATTATGAGCAAGCCTAATGAGTTTCAACAAAAAGTGCTTGACGCTAGCGGAAACGTGCTTGTAAACGCTTCCGCAGGCAGTGGCAAAACTTCGACAATGATAAAAAAGATAATAGGACTGCTTGATAAAGGAGTTAATATAAAAAATATTCTTGTCATAACCTTTACGGTGGCGGCGGCATCGGAGATGAAACAAAAGCTGGTAGACAAAATTTATGAAAATGCACGAAAGAATAATGCTAACTATTCAAATTTAATTAAACAGCTTGATTATATACCTTTTGCCAATATCTGTACGATTGATAGTTTTTGCTTAGGGATTTTTCAAAAGTATTTTGCATTAGTCGGTCGAGATCCTTCTTCAAGTTTGATAGATCCTGATGAGGTATTGATAATCTTAAACGGAATAATTGATAGCGTATGCGAAGAGTATATAAGTTCTGCAGACGTGGCATTTTTAGACCTTGCAAAGCATTTTTCTCAAAGTAGGCGATTGGACACGCTCAAAGAAGCTATTGTAAGTTTGTATTATTTTATCGATTCCCAGGAGGATTTTGAAAATTACAAGGCTAACGTTTTGCTAAATGATAATATAAATCTAAAAATTGTTGCATATTTTAGAGAGTATTTTGACAAAACAGTATCTTCATTGCTCAGCGAAACTACCAATTATTTTTATATTTTACCATTGGAATTAAAAGATGAAATAGCAAAGATTAATTATATAAAATCCTCATTAAAGCAAGTTGCTCAAGAAAAAGATATGCTTGTCGCTTTAAAAAAGCTATTAATAATTTGCGAAAATGAATTGCCTAAAAAGATATCAAAACTTGCAATAAAAGACAAAATAAAAGAGTATTATAAGTTGCTCAAAGATGTTTTTGAGGAGTTTGAAAATTATTATAAATTGCTAATTGAGTCCAAAATAGATGTTCATAAGGAAAAACTGATAGAAATAGCTATAAAAGTTCAAGAAGAATATTTTCAATATAAGTACAAAAGAAATTTGGTAGATTTTAATGATTTAAAGCATTATACCTTAAAGATATTACAAAACGATAAAGCAAGAGATGAGATAAGAAACGATTTAGAATATATTTTTGTAGACGAATATCAAGACACCGATTATTTGCAAGAGTCTATGCTCAAAGCTATCAGTAGGGGCGACAACGTTTTTGTGGTAGGCGATATGAAACAATCAATATATCGTTTCCGATTTGCCGAACCTAAAATATTCTACACCAGAATGCAAGAATACGATAATTTAAAGACAGGAACAAATATTCCGCTTAGTATAAATTACCGCTCGGATGAAAGGGTTTTAAACTTTGTAAATGAAGTTTGTTCTGAGATTATGACGGACGATTTTTGTCATATAGATTATAACGACGGGGCACAACTTAAAGCGGGCAAGAATTTTGAAAAGTTTAGCCAAGAGCCTGCTTGCGCAATTTATACTTACACGCGAAATTCCCAAACAGAAAAAAGAAAGGGATATTACAGCGTAAAAAACGAAATTTTGGAAAGTAAAAATGATGTTGAAGGAGAGTTTATTGCAGGCAAAATAAAAGAGTTGACAACGTCTATTATGATAGACGACGGTTGCGGAAAAGCAAGAGCAATAGAATACAAAGATATTGCTTTACTTGCTATGCGTCGCAATAATTTTACCGCTATTCTAGCCGAACTAGATAAAAATGGAATACCTTATAATCTAGACAACGATACCGAAGACGTAAACCCGGATAGGGAAGTATTGGTAGATTTTTTGCGAATTCTTACCAATATGGCTCAGGATATACCACTTGCCAACGTGCTTACGAGCAAAATGTTTGATTTTCAATTACCCGAACTTCTAAGCATCCAAAATATTAATCCAAAGCCCACATTTAGCGAGGCATTTTATACCTATTCAGTTGAAGATGATTTAAAAAATAAGATAGCAACGTTTCTAAATGTATTGGAAGAATATAGATTTAAAGCATCCTATATGAAGGTGACAGATTTATTAGTAGAGGTTATGGCAAATGGATATGATGCCTATTTGTTATCTAAAGGCGATAAAGCAATAGAGAAAATAAATACGTTTATTAATTATGTTGCAGAAAGAAAGGAAAATGACAGCATTGAAGCGTTTGTTTATTTTTATGACAATACATATAAGGGCAATAAAGTAAAGTGCGATAACAAGGCTATTACAGTAACCACAATCCATAAGAGCAAAGGTTTAGAATATCCTGTTGTGTTCTTGGTGGGAGCTCATGCATTAATAAATAATAGACAAAACGCAGCAAAGGTTTATACGGATAAAGATTTTGGTGTTGCGGTAAAAAGTTTTGATGATGAAGCATATCAAGTAGAGGATAATTTTTCAACTGAGATATTTAAATTAAAAGCAAAAATTGAACAAAGGCAGGAACTTGCAAGACTGCTATACGTAGCAATAACCAGAGCGCAAAACCACCTAATAATTACAGGATGCGTTACCAAGGAAGAGAAGGCAAAAGACCTATATAAAGCTAACAGTTTTATGGATTTTTTACTATATGCAAAACAAAGAAATGGTAAGTTTTCTTTATATTTTCAAGAAATTAATGAAGAAAACAATGAACCTATAGTAGTCGTAGAAAGGGAAAAAGTAGCAAGTCAAGCTATAGATTTGGCAATGCTTGATATGTTATATCCATATCAAGCATCTACTAAGAGCGCGCTAAAGTATAGTGTATCGCAGATTGTTGATAGAGGTCAAGACAATAAAGTTAAGCAACTTTTTGACCATGTGGACGTTGATACCGGGATAAATTATCATACGGTTTTGCAATATATTGATTATAACGCTGACAGTAAAGAAAAAATAAACTTAGAGTTATTGAGACTTATTGGGGACAACAGAATAAGTGAAGAAGCAACAAAAACGCTGGATATTAACAAGCTCGAAAAAATAATGAGTAGTGAAATTATGGTAAAAGCAAGGAATGCTAAAATATTGAGAGAGCAACCCTTTATGCTATATACTGACAGTATAGACGGGGCAACTACACTCCAAGATAAGGTGCTTGTACAAGGCGTAATAGATTTGCTTATAATTGACAAAACTGTCACTTTGGTAGACTTTAAAGCAAGTTATGGTAACCCCAACTACCTTAAAGAAAAATATTCTAAACAGCTTGAGCTTTACGCAAAAGCAGTAGAAAAAACGATGGGACATAAGGTTGATAAAAAAATTATTTATAACATACTGTTAGATTTTACAGTTGAACTAGATTAATTAATGTTCATAATTGTATATTTTGATAGAAATAATACAAAACTCTTGCAAAAGTTATAGTATATGCTATAATATCACTATAAGTTTTCTTTAGGAGTATGTTAATGGAAAATGTCATTGAAAAGGTTTCTGAATTGTTGAGTAAGCTAACCTTTCTACCAACTTCAGCTTTGCAGCTGGCGTTTGTGGGGATAATATTGCTTATAGTACTATTTGCCTTGGCCGTAGCTATTAGTTGTTTCAGCAATATAAAAGGTCTTTCCAAAAAGATTTTGGGAGTTATCGCTAACCTTGCTACTTTAGATACGGTGGACGAAGACAACGTAGAAATGTTAAACGTAGAACTTCAAAAACTACCCGAAGCGGTAGGTGATGGCTGGGGGCGTTTTATGGAACAACGTTTAGGTTATCCAAGTGACTATATGAAAGAAAACAGCGTCCTAGATGAAAATACATATTCCACTAAAAGCACAATTGGCAAAATATTCTTCCGTATTTTTGGATTTTTGGCAGTTGCGTTAATTGTCACTTTATCAACGCTTGTTTTAGCTGATGATGCGGCAAATTTAGGTCTTAACGATTTTCTAAAAGATTTTAAGGTAGTAGGCGGAATTGTAGGGGCGATAGCGTTACCTTTGTTTTTCTACATAGCACTTGAAACTATATTAATTGTAATTTACCGCAAACAAAGAAGACGGTTACAGCTTTTATACAAATCTTTTATGGACACCTTAGATGAAAAAGTGGTCATTTTTGCAAGCGAAGAAGAAGAATTCGTCAGCGACAATTTAGAAAAAATTGCTCAAAATATAGAAGAAATGATTGCTCAAAGAATGGACAATAACGAGGCAGTCGAAGTAATAACGGCGCCACAAATTGAAGAGTTCGAGAAAAATGAGATAGTAGAAGAAGTAGAAGAAGAACAAGTTTTACCTGAAATAATTGAAGAAGAAGTAGTTGCAACCGCGCCTATTTCAAAGGAAGAGCAACAAAATTATCTTGTAGTGCTTATTTCCATAGTGGAAAGCGCAATTGCTGACCCTGAAGTTAAAATGGAAGAACTTGAAGAAATTGCCGAATTAATATACGGCAGTTTAGAAGCCTTTAGCGAAAAAGAAGATCAAGCAATTTTGGAAGAATGTTTGGAAAAACTTGCTGTCGTTTTCTTTGGCGAAAAATAGTTAAAAGTTTTTATTTATGAAAAATTATGGGTAAATTCACTGAGTTCGGTGAGTTTGCCCATTGTTCTTATTTAAAGGGAGAAAAAAATGCTTAGTTTTGCACCGACAAACGATAAAGCTTTGCTCAATAACCTTTCAAAAAGCATATTTGATTGTGATTATGAAAGTGATGTAGGTTTTGTTCTTTACCAATCCAAAGAAAGCGTTGGTCTTGCCAAAATCTCTTGTTGCACGGAAAAATCTATCGTTTTGAAGGTAGGAATTATACCTTCCAAAAGAAAGCTAGGCTATGGAGATTTCTTTACAAGAAGTTTGCTTTTTCGAATGAGTAAAGTATCGGAAATTATCGAAATTAACTA
>DATFIH010000203.1:0-2288 GCA_035270205.1 Clostridia bacterium
ATTAAAAACAAATAGTATATCTGCGCGTACCCAATATACTGATGCAAAAAATACTTTGCGAAAAGACAAAAAACTAGTTTTAATATTAGGTATCGTTATGTTTTCGACTTCCTGTTTTCTTATATTGCCCACTTATCTTAATCCAATAAGGGGTTTCTTTGCGCTTATTCTTTGTTTTTTTAGTCTGTTGATAATTTTACCGCACCTTACAAGGTTTCTAACCAACTTAACAAAAAATAAGATAAATAAAAGCGGAATATTACTTGCTTTAAATAATATTGGATATGAAAAAATGAGCGCCAATAATTTACGCATCCTATTTGCAGGCATTGTCATTTGTACAATGCTTGTAAGCTCTTCCATGCTTACCAATAACCTTAGTAAAAACATCACAAGCGATATAAATTGTGACGTCGTTTTGCTAAACGTTCGTAGCGACAGTGATTTGCAACTAAATAGCATAACTGCTTTAGATAGCTTATATAATGTACACGCAATCAATATGAAAAAGGCGCACCTTACACTTGACAACAAATCAGTAGATTTTACTCTACTTTCTTGCTACCCTTCCGACCTTGATACAATAGGCAGTATCGAATACGTTACTCCTAAAGAAACTTTACTGACAGGAATTGAAAAAGGTATTGCCTTAAATTATTCTTACCATAAGATACACAAGTTAAATATCGGCGATACAATAAGCATTGATATTGATGGCAAGAGTGCATTCGTTGAAATTACTTCTTTCTTTAATTCTTATCAATTTGGCGGAAAAATGGCGATTATGAGCAATGAATTATTAAGTAATACGTTTTCATTACCGCTTTACGATACGGTAATATGCCAAACCAATACCGATATTGAAAGCACTATAAATATGCTAAGGGCGCGCTATACAAACAGTAATATAATAGTTTTAAGCAAAGACTCTTTATATTCCGTTTATACCGAAATTTTAGCAGACACTGCCCGTTTAGCCAATTTTTTTGCCGCAATAATAATAGTCATTTGCTTTGTTAGCGTGTTCTCAAATATTTTAAATACACGAAACGAAAAGAAAAACGATATTTACAAATTGTATTCTTTGGGCTTTGATAAAAAAGGTATTATGCTGATAGAGCTTATTGAATATATGTTGACAGGAATAATAGCAATCATTTTGTCAATAATTGCGTTGCCTATACTTAACAGCGCTTTGATCAATGCTTTTTCACTTGGTGAAATATATATTAAAAGTCCAATATCTTATGCGTATACAGCAATTATAGGTGCAGGTTTTATCTTTGCGCTATTTATAACCGCTTTAACATCATATTTTATTATTGATACAAAAAAAGTAGTGGCACACCTAAAATTGGATTAAACTCTTTCTTGATTTTTTGTTGTGGGCGCGGTGATGATATTGCCGTCAATATCAAAGCGTGAACCGTGGCAAGGACAATCCCAAGTGAGAGCATCAGCATTAAACGTTAACTGGCAACCAAGGTGGGCGCAGTATGGACTTAAAGCGTGTAAGTTTCCTTGCTCATCTCTATATACTGCACTTTTTACTCCTCGATAGAATACTATTTTACCTTCATTCTTTTTTAGACTTCGCGCACACTTAAAGGGCGGTATAAAGGGCATTATTACAAGGTTTTTAACCGTACAAAGCAAGTTTTTGAAAAAGTCCCAATTATGTTGTCCCTTTCTTAAAGGGTCACATATTTTTTTATATTTATTGGGTATATCATTTATCATATCACAAATCAGCATAGATGACGCCATTGCCTTTGCCATACCTAATTTGTTAAATCCCGTTATAACGTAAATATCTTTTGAACATTTACTATAATAACCTACGTAAGGAAGATGGTCAAACGTGATACAATCATTGGCGGACCAGGTATGGGTACATTTCCCCGATTCTGATAGATGCTTGCCTTTATCGTAAAGACGTTCAAAATTTTGGTATTTGATAACACGTCCCGACCTATGGTCATAACCGCCAACAATTACGCTGTCCAAATGATTGCGAAAGGTGAGTCCGCTTTCGTCCGAATTGAGATAACTGCCGTTTATATTTTGCGCTTTGTCGATAGCTACAGCGTACGATTGCGATTTATACATCTTTAAAAAGTACCAACCATAAAAATTTATAAATGGAAAATTGGTTGCGACTATTATTTTGTTTGCCTTAATCTTTTCCGTCCCAGTAAAAAGTATTTTCTTTTTAAAATCTATATCTATTATGCGTGTATCTTCTATTATCTCAAATTTAATAGGCAAACCGTTTAAAAACTTAATTG
>DATFIH010000204.1:0-9262 GCA_035270205.1 Clostridia bacterium
CAATATACCTATTATTATTATGATAGTGAAAAAACTAATTTACAAATGGCTGTTGAAGAAAACGAAGTACCCAATATTCCGCAGGCTATGTTTAACAATCTGCCTTGGGTTGCGGGCAAATATCTTGTAAAAGTTAGTATACTTGATACCAATCTTGAAAACGAAAGTGATTGCTTTATAACCTATACTATAAACAGAGTTTCGTCTTTAGGTAGTTCATATCTTAAAGCAGAATTCCCCAACCTGAACTGGACAAGCGCAACTTCTGGATATCATTTGAATTATTTACAGCCACTTAAAGCTATATCGATTGCAACAAACCAAGACACCGAAGTACTCTATAGCCATCATTATATGGACCTTGGCAAAGTAAAATATCGTTGGGAACAAATATCTGGTAGATTTTTAGTGGCTTATAGCCTATATACAGGCGACTTCAGCACACAATCTGTAGCCGACTTTGTTTATGAGCAAGAAGAATACGATGAACTAAACGTAGGTGCGCACTCGCTGTATCTTTACTTTGTACCGAGCAACGAAAATTTGACTAACTTTAACCTTATTTATATAGCTTACAACGTCAATGTGGGTAAAGCGCAACCGATATTTTATGATATTGTGGCAACTCCCATAACCTATGGAAAAACCATTAATAGCATTGATGACGTCAATTTATCTAAAGATGCTGCTGCGCAAAAAGCGGTAAAATTTAAACTATATGAGGATCAAAACGGTACACATTATCACTATATGAGCGAGGAAGAATACACATATTCGTTATATACCGTTGCCAATCCTTTGCTTCCTGCCGGGATTAATAATATCATAATCACCTTTAGGCCTGTCGACAATGTTAATTATGAGCAAGCAAACGGAACTGTTGCTGTTGTAGTAAACAAAAGAGTTGTGGACATAAGTTTTGAAAAAAATGCAAGGTATGATGAAGCAAATGATATTTACATTTATCCATATCGAGCTTATGTAAATGCAGCGCCGCTACTAAACGCTGAACAGTTGGTCAAGTCTACCGACGACCCGCAAGGAAGCTATGCAGTTTTCGAATATGATGAGACAAACGTAAGCGGCGGATATAAAGGCGCAAGTTATACTAGTTCAATCCTTGCTACAGGCAAGTACAGAATAGACTATACAATAAATGACCCCAACTATTCAGGAAGCAATTATTATTATGTAGAGATAACAAAAGATAGCTTGCGTAGAAGCGCAGATCCGCTTATAAGTTTGGCAGCGACGGCGGTAAGCTATGGAAAATTAATGAGCGCGGTGAGTTTTATCGGCGGTTCTATGATTTCTAGTTCTTCCAATGCAAAAATTGAGGGTACTTATTATTTAAATTATCCCGCAGGCACAGTGTTCCAAGTTATGGGACAGCAAAACCTAAAACTAAAATTTGTTCCTAACGATACCGAAAACTATTTGGTATACGAGGGCGATTCTAATGGCGATTATAATATAAATGTTTTCGTTAGCAGAGCCGATATAAGCGCAGAGTTGACACTCGAAGTAAGGAACGATTATACTTATGGCGATTTGGCGCACGACTGGAATTTTACCGATACTTCCTACACCTCGAATATCTTTACAAATGGAGTAAATTTTGCATCGAGCAAGCTTGATGAGAGTTATCGATATATAGACGGTACTTATAGTATAAACAGCCGACCTATGACAGGTTATTTTAACGCAGGCACATATAACGTAACATTTACGGTAAATGAAGATCCTACTTTCCAAAAGTACTATACAGGTTCGGTAACGGTTCCATTGACCATAGCCAAGAAAAAAGCAGTTATGGCTGTGGAAAACAACGTAAAAGTTTTCAACAATAAAGCGCAAGGCTTGGACGTTGCGGTATTCCTTGCCCAGATTGATGGCGAAAATGTAACACCAGGTGTAAGGTTGTCGGAAAGTGTCGTTCAGACTTTCTATAAAAATGGCGTTAAAATGAACGCAAGACCTTCTGCTATTGGTTTATATACCGTAGAAATTACTTTGCAAAGCATAAATTATGAATATTATTACGCTGAAAAATTGCAAAGCGAGTTTACTATTAAGGTTGACAGCGACCAAATAGTTATTACAAACCTAAATCAGTTGTATTCGGTACAAAGAGCCATAGGTATTTCGTTGGGAATAAACAGCGCAGTTTATACAATTAAATACTATGATATAAACACGCTTACAGAATATTCAAACCTTCCCATTAACTCAGGTATGTACGAGGTTAAACTTATATTTGACAGCGCAAGCAATAACGGGTATGAGGAAACGATAGTTTATAAAGACCTTTTAATTATTGATAAATATACTGCCAATATTATAACAAGTAATGTAGTAAGCACTTTATATTCGGGCAAGAGCAACATAATAAGCGTCCGTACCGAACCTTATAATTTGCAATTTATAACAACTTACCGCAAACAAGGAGAAACAGAGTTTACTTTAGACGAGGCGATAAACGCCAATACAGGCAATGGGTATCACGAGGTAAAATTTGTTATAGATAACAACAACTATAAAGGCGAAAAAATCATACGCTATTATATTTTACCTTCCACACTTACGGTAGAAAGTCATCCCACGTTCAATAATTATGTTTATAATACTGATATTCAGCCCGAGATAAACTCTCGCGGAATCGTGAGATTCGGTTATGACGAGATTATTGAAAATGGTGTTTACGAAATACCTTTAGGAAATATAAAATATCTTGATGTAGGCACGTATAACGTTGGTTATAATTTTATCGCTTACAATCAATTTGGCGAGGTAGATACCAATTATCAAATGGCATCAGGTGTTTGTAAAGTAGTAATAACTAAGCAAAATATAGACAGCGCCAATATTATTATTAGTGATGATATACCATTAAGCGTTAATTATAATACAGGTTATCACTACGTGTACGCAAATTTGTGCAAAGGTTTAGGACAATGCGATTGTTCTGCACATTATGATGCGTCCAACATTGATAAAGATGGACTTATTTATAATATTTATAGCAACAATAAAGATTTCAGTATAAGAATAAAATATAACAACAGTTCGACCCCGGCATTGTCCTTAGGAGAATATACTATATCAGCCGAGATAGTTTCTAAAAACTACACAGGAAACGTTGTTTTTGATAAGAAATTGATAGTATTTAAAGGCACTCCCGAAATAAGGGTAAAACCGTCGATTAAAGAAAGTGTGAGTTTAAATATCGTATATGACGGTACAAATTATGTTTATCCAACGGTAAGTACCAACGATATTAAAGCGGGCGAAGCTTTTATACAAGATACACAAATAAGGATAAGCGGAACGTTTACAGTAATTGAGGGACAAAATCTCACAAGAGCCAACATAAACCACCTTAACGTTTTGTTTACACCGTTTGACACAAACTTTAATCCAAGCACTATTATAATAGATGTAAACGTAATGGGAGTAAATCCATTAAGTGGCATAAGTAATGATAAAAATGCCGATTGGACAGATGTCAGTATTACGTCGAATATAGAGGAAAGCTATCAAAGTGTGACAATTGCAGCAAGACCTATTGCAAGTTCCAATTATGGCGCGCAACTTCAAGATTTTGAGCTTTACTTTGCAAATGAAAGTGACGGTACAGAGAATAATTATTATTCCGACTTTGGCTACCTTAGCTTTATAAATCCATTGTACGTTCCCAACGTTGGGGAAAAAGTGTCAGTTAAATTTACACCGTATGATTCTCAGAACCAACTTTACGGTTACGTTTATAATGAAATGAAAGGTATGCTCAGTTTGCCACTAACAAAAGCAGATATGGCTGAAAGCGTTAGCTTTTATTTGAAAGGATTTGAAAATAAAGCGCTTGCTACCGATATGGTATTTGAAATAATTGATGGTGACAGTATCCTAAGTATTTATGACGGAGCGTTTACCATTTATACAGACGAAACAAAAACAGAGTTATTCGATATGGATAGTCCTATTTTCTATGAGAACGTAGTAAACAATCAAGTATATATCGTATACACTTCCAACAATTATAACGACGTGGAATTTTATACCACAATAGAGGTGTACAACAGGATAAATGAAAGTGACATTAATATAATGTATCTAAGCAAAGAATACAGCGAGGATACAGGCATTGTTATCAGCGATTTAAGTCCGCAGGTAAATTTAGCTGGTAACATAAGCCAAGAGTATATGCAGTTAATAATAACAGACAGCAATGGTGATATAAGCGAAGGTAAAGAGATAGGCATATACAGAATTACCCTAATTATCGACAATGGCGAATATTACGGAACAAAAGAAATAAGTGATTTTAGCGTAGTAAGAAAAGATATTAGCGAAGATATACAGTTAAGTGAGCTCTCGTCTGATTATGGCGATTTTGAAGAGCCGACAGTTTTGTATAATGGTGGAACGCTTGATATAGATTATTACACGTTAATGTATAAAATCAGCACAGCGCCGGATACGAGTTATTCAAGAAACATTACAGAAGATGCCAATAGTTACAATGTACATATTAATATAGATACATACAACTACTTTGCAAGCAAGGTATTTACTTATGTTATTAAGCCGATAAAGGTAAGAGTTTTTGCTATGAATAAAGAAGTTACTTATGCTTCATTAGACGTAAATGACGCGCCCGAAGTCAGCTTTAAATTGCTTAATAGTGAAGAAGCGTTGACGCTTAAGTATACCTTATACTATTACAATGATAACTACACCATTACCACGCAAAAACCATCTGATGTAGGCGCTTATAAAGTAAAAATGATTATAGATGATACCAACTATGTACCGGATGCTAATGATACCTATGTAGAATTCAACTATACTATAACGCAAGCTACGGTAATTATTACTACCGTTCCTAGCGTACTTTCAACTATGGCAGAGGACGGCTCAGTTTACAATATAAAATATGGACAAGCGTTGTCAGATGTTAAGATAATAGGCGGAGAGGCAAGGAGAAACAACGTACCTGTTGCAGGCTCGTTTAGTGTTGGCAATTCGGCAGTTAGACCAAGTGCGGGCAGTTATATAATGACTATTGTTTTCACCCCCTACAACTCAAATTACGCATCGGCAGAAGTTAATAGTCAAATAACTGTAGCAAGAGGCGATGCGCAAGTAATAGTTGACAATTTATATGCAAAATACGACGGTATTTCCAAGAAAAACTGGATACAAGTTACGGTACAGCCGTCAGGTGTTCAGGTCGCAATAAGCTATACAAACAGCAAAGGCAATGTCATTGCAGAGCCTACAAACGCAGGAACGTATTATATAAACGCGACATCTTTAAACAATAACTATAACGTCACAATAAGCAGAAGCGCCGACGGTTCTATGACACCAAGGCTTGTTATAGTAAAGGCAAAAGTGCAAACGATAGATAACGGATATAACGTCAACAATCCAAACGCTTTAAATATTATGGCGGGCGATAGCTTGGCAAAATCCAGTTTAACAGGCGGAGAAGTTTATTATGAAGGCTTTACAAATGCAGTTCAAGGTAAATTTACTTATTTGCAAAGTGCGCTCATTTTTGATACAGCAGGTGTGCATACGACAGGGTACATATTTACACCTGACGATATAAACAATTTTGACACATATCAAGGTATAATTGAAATTACCGTAAACAAAGCCTACGCAACTATAACAGTAACGAACACCGACTTTGTTTATGGCGAAGGCTTTACTATGCCCAAGTTTACAACAAACCCTATTGGGCTTAGTTATGAGCATAACATTACCTTTACAGAATACGATCCAAGCGGCGCATATAATTCGTTTGATGTTATCCCGGCAGGCACGTATGAATTTGAGGTATGGATAACGAGTCCCAACTATGCAAGAGATGATAATAATCTAGTATTTTTCATACACATTGCAAAAAAGGAAATAGATATAGACTTCATCAATGAAAATGGTGACGTTGTTACGCAGTACAAAACTACTTATGGCGTACCGCTTGAAACAGCTATCAAGTTGTATAGCCAAAACAATAACCAAGGGAAAAGGGGATATCTTTTAAAAGATGAGATAGTAAACGACGTTATTATAAGCGAAAGAAAAACGACCAGATATGTAAGCACAGACAAAGGCGTATATTATGATAGCCAAGTTGTGCCTAAAGAAAGGGGTGGTTATGAGGTTACTGTAAGCCTAAGAAATGATAATTATACCGCATCCCGCACAGTAACGTATGTCATCGAAAGGGGCTTTATAGAGGAAATATTTTTTGATACAAACACTTTGGAAAATGTAGGATATGGCGATGTTAAAGTGCCTATTATTTATACAAGACCGTCTGATATCAGTTATTATATCGTATATCACGGTCACGGCACAACAAGACCCAAGGATGCAGGCAGTTATGACATAACCGTCTACTTCGATGATGATAATTATGAAAAGAAACAAGTTACCGCTATGTTTAAAATTAATCCGTTGAAAATATCGATTAATCAAATTACGGTGAAAGATAAAGTTTATGACGGAGTGTCAGGTCTTGAGATAAACGGTAAACTAAATGGGGTAAGGTTGGGCGATGAAGTCGATCTTGTCTTGAAAGCAACGACGCTTGACGATGACGTGTCGGTAGGTGCGCATTATGTTGACATAACAGAGTATAGTTTAAAGGGCAAGCACGCCAAAAACTACATTGTGGAAAAGCCTATATACTATGGTCAAGTAAATATATTTACTAAGGTTATATCTGCAAATTCAAGCAAATCTTATATTACAAGTTCTACTGGATTCAGGGCAGGGACAACGGTAGAAATTGTAGAGATTGATGATAAGAATAATAAAACCAACATATTTACAAAGGCTATTGGTGTAGAGTCTACTGTGATAGGATATTCGTTAAAGGAAAATGGCAAAGAGACTAGCATTAATGAGCCCATTAAGGTTTATATAGCTATACCCAAGCAATATCTAAACACCGATTTTGTTGTAAAACCCGCGGACAAACTAAGTGGACAGACCATAAGCTTTAGACGTGAAGGCAATTATATCACGTTTGATACAACAAGTTCCGGCAGTGTGGCATTTGAAAAAACCGAGTTTAAATACGGCTTTGCCGTTACCGTCATAAGTGTAGTAGTTATTATTATTGGCATTTTTGTGCTTTTCGTTCTTAACCCTGTACATAGAAAGTCCAAAACTAGTGACCGAACAATGGAAAAGAGAGTTATTAAGAGGATACGGAGAGGCTATTAATTGATGCGTAAGAAAACATTGCCTATTAGTTTTATTGCCCTTTATTATATAATTTTATTGATAATTGTTGCCATGTTTGGCATAAGCACAAATAAAGTAGCTTTTGCAAGCGAAATGGATTTTGCTTTTTATGAAGATGATTTTTCCTTTATTCCCGACGAAAGTGTAAACAATAAAACTTATGCAAATGGCGAAAGTGGAGCAACAATTCGTCTTAATATGACTCAAGAAAAATATACGAAAATTGTTGCAATAAAGTATACTTTAGTCAGGATAAAAAACATTGACGATAAAGTTACGTATGACGAAAATGAGATATACGTTAATGATAAGGCAATCACCGAAGATGCAGAGATTGAAAACAAAACTTACACTAACAGCGATTTTGATATTTATCAGGAGCCCACTCTAAATGCGTATGGATATGTCGATATTGTTGCCAAAGAGTGGTGCGCAATAGTTTTGGACGTTACTTATAATGAAGGCGATGGCGATAAGATAACGCTAGATTCTTATGTGTTTAGCGTAACAAATATAGACAGTAGCAAGCCTAGTGCATATTATAGGAGTTGGAGCTATGACGAGGGCGCATATATCTTTAAAGTTACCGTAAACGGCAATCAGCCCCAAGCAACAGCTACAGCAAATTCCGGGATAAAGAAAATAGAATTTATAAGAAAAATAATAGTCGGCAACGAAATTTTGGTAACAGTGCTTGATACCATCGAAAATATAACATCTTATCCTTATTATTATGAGTTGAAAGCAGAAACTACACAAAAAGCGTATTTTTATGCTAAAGTTACCGATTGGGTAAACAATGAAAGCAATAATTTAATAGTAACTACGGGGTCATATGATGCAGGATTTGAAACGGCGGTCAACAATAAAATCAACGAGATAGAAAGAGTCGATGGCATTTTTTCGCCCTATATTTTAAAGAATCTAACCGATGAATATGCCAATTATTATCTCAAGGTACAAGAATATGAACAAGAGTCAGACGAAGAAAAAAAAGAAATTATTGCAACTAAAATACAAGCGCAAAAAAACGTCATTTACAAACTTTTAGGCGAATATGCCGATATTAGGACTTTAGCAGAAAACGGTGTAAGAGATTTTAATCTTAACGTTATTAATTCGGAATATCTCGCAGGAGTAGCCATAGGCAACGTAAACGATGCTTATACTACCTTGCTTTGGGGCGAAGTTGCGACCTTTACCATTACCCTTGCTGATTTTGACTTGCGTAAAATAGACAAAACTACAGAAATTGAAGCATCTGGGTTAATCAATGCAAGTAAAGTGTTAAATTTAACTTTTACAACTACAAACAGCGTAGACGGGGAAGCCGATATCACATTTACAGAGCCGATAGAAATTAGGTTGCCGATAAGCGATTATAAAAAAGTTGCGGCGGTAGTGACAAGAGTTGACAATCAAGGCGCTACAACAATTGAAAAATTGCAAATAACAGAATATAAATCTTATATTCTCGTTCATATGCCCTATTCTAAAGGCGTTATAAGCGTTGTGTTTGGGGAAAAGGCTATTAGCCCGTATTATTGGCTGTTTACACTAGCAATTATCCCTATCGGAATAGGAATATATTTTATCGTAAAGAAAATTAATAAAAATAAACAAATTAAGCTAGAGCAACTGGAAAAAGAAAGACAAGAAGCTAAAAGTTTGCCCAAATACGTGGCGAAAAATAAAAGCAAAAAGGGAAAGAAAAAGAAAAATTAATAATTTGCAACTAAGGCTAGAGCAAGCTATAAAAGCAAGACAACAGTTTGACATTAAATAATTTATATTATACAATTATGTGTAAGTTTTTTAATTGCAACAATAACAGAAGGGGCAACCTTGCTGACAAACATATAAAAATTCTAAAATATATTGGCGGAACAAACGCAAATTGAAGGAGAGAATATGACTGAAGTTATTGAAAAAAAAGAGGAACAACAACCTGAAAAGAATTTAGTTATCAATCGACATACCTTATTTACTATACCTA
>DATFIH010000205.1:0-6140 GCA_035270205.1 Clostridia bacterium
TGCTGATGTTCATGGCAAACAGAACCAGTTGATTTAAGGTTGCCTGATAAATAATTTTCAAGAGCAGTTTCTGCATTGCCTTTTGCGCCTGTGACAACTTCGATATTCAGTTTGTTAAATATATCCACAGCACCTCCACCCATTCCGCCTGATATAATAACATTTGTGCCTATGTCATTTAAGAAATTTGGCAAAAAGCCTGGTTTATGTCCAGGGTTTGGAACTGAGTTAGAATTTATTATCTTATTGTTTTCCACCTCAAAAATCATAAAATTTTGGCAATGTCCAAAATGTTCTGTGATTTGTTTGCCTTCACATGCTACTGCTATTTTCATTACTTCTATCCTCCTTTTGATTTATGTAATCTTCTAATATTTGAGCCGCTATTCCAACTAATTGTTTGCATGGGCGCTTAGAATAATATTCTTCGGTGCGTATTTCTGGCATATAGTTATCTGCACCTTTTAGTCCAAGCAATTCTCTGCATACTATTGACTTGTTTTGTTCTTTGAATTTTGCAGCTAATTCTTGCACTAATTTGTAATGCTCTGCTTTTTGTTTTCTGTCATGTGCATCATCATATCCATATAACAAGCCTACTACAATGAACATACCTGTGACTGCTCCGCAAACTTCGCGTAGTCTGCCCATACCTCCGCCAAAAGACGAAGACAATTTCAATGCTGTTTCAAAATCAAGATTAAGTTTGTCGTTAAAGGCAGTCACGACAGATTGCGCACAATTGTAACCCTGACTAAAATAATCCATTGCTTTTTCAGCATAGCTTGTCATATCAAACCTCTTTTTGTGGCAAATCTATGATTTTTTTGATTGCCTTATCCAACCAGCTGCCGTCAAACAACTCTATCATTCCTTTATCGCAAGCCGCTGCAAGTTTTGGGTCAATCGGAATTCTGCCTAAAATGTCAAGTTTATAATCTTGGGCTATGCTTTCAAGGTTGCTTTTTCCAAACACCTCTATTTCTTTGTCACAATCGGGACATTTTACATAACTCAAGTTTTCAATGACACCAAGAACAGGTATATCCATTTTTTCTGCCATATTAACAGCTTTTGCCACTATCATAGAAACTAATTCTTGCGGTGATGTCACAACAATAATACCGTCTACAGGGATAGACTGAAACACTGTTAGTGGCACATCGCCTGTTCCCGGGGGCATGTCTATAAACATAATGTCAACTTCGTCCCAAATAACTTCTGTCCAGAATTGCTTTACTAAATTTGCAATCAGCGGTCCTCGCCAAATAACAGGGTCTGTGGTTTTCTCAAGCAGTAAATTGGCAGATATTACCTTAATGCCTTTATGGCTTTTAGCGGGGAACATTCCTAAATCGCAGGCATCGGCTCTGCCTGTTATGCCAAATGCTTTTGGTATGGAAGGACCGGTAATGTCTGCGTCAAGCACAGCCACCTTTAATCCTTCTCTTTCTGCAAGCACTGCAAGCATAGAAGTTACAATCGACTTCCCAACTCCGCCTTTACCGCTGACAATGCCCACAACTTTCTTGATTTTACTTAGTTTGTTAGGCTTTTCCCGCAAATCTCTTTCTTCGCAATCTTCGTTGCATCCATTACAATTTCCGTCACATTCTTTGCTCATTTGAATATATACTCCTTTATGTATTGATTTCTTTTCCTGCTGAAAAATAGTTTATTTTCTCATTCAAGATTTGTTTTAACATACGATATGGTTTAACTCCCGTACAATGACATGTAAAATATTTAGTGTCCCAAGTGTTTAATGTTTTAGCAAGCAGATTGATAACCTCTTCACTTTCATGCTTAACGCCGTCTGAACTGGCAAGATGAAAACCACCAAAAACATAATCTGGTGCGCTACCTGTTTTTGTTATAAAGGAATGAATTATATTAACTATTCCATTATGAGCGCAACCTGCTATAAGTACATTTGTATTATTTTCCTCTATTACTAGATTTTGTTCGTGTAAAAAATTATCCTCTAAATATTCTCCCTTCCTTTTTTCTTTTAGTTGTTGGTTCAATGAATATCTTTCTTCAAGTGTTTTTACACCTGAAAATAGTTGTAGTTCGCTATCTATCTTGAAATCATTATCTGCAAATATTATTCTTGGATTATTAGATGACGATTTATCTAAGCCTATATACTCAAAGCCATCTTCCTTGATTGAATAATAATCTAAAAACGCTTCTTTCTTTATATATATTTTTGCCTTTTGGTTTATCGTCATAAAATGCTTAAGTCCGCCACCGTGGTCATAATGGCCATGCGAAATTATTACGGTGTCTACCAGTTCCAAATCTATGCCCAGTATTTCTGCGTTTTTAGAAAAAAGCGCGCTTGCACCTAAGTCAAACAAAATTTTATGATTGGTTGTTTCAATATAAAAACTTAGTCCGTGTTCGCTTCCAATATCGCTTCTTTCTGATATGTTATCTACCAAACTAACTATTCTCATAACTTTCCTATTATTTTAATGGTATTATCAAAAACCTTTTTGACGGCTATTCCGGCAGGGCAATCAATATCTACTATGCTTTTTCCGTCGTTTATTGCTGTCACGGCTTTTTTATCATAAGGAATTTTACCTACAAATATGATTTCGCTATCCTTACAAAATTCTTCAATCGTCTGTGTGTTTTTTAAATTCGTATCGTATTTGTTTACGCAAACTGCTAACTTTGTGCCAAACTGCCTTGCCGTTTCAATTATTCTTTGCATATCGTTTATACCCGAAATAGACGGTTCAGCAACAATAAGCGCCAAATCTACTCCCGAAAGCGATGCAATGACAGGACAGCCAATGCCAGGTGAGCCATCAATAATAGCAACGCCAACATCATCTGCCGCCGACTCTTTCATTTGCTTTTTAACTTCAGATACCAGCATTCCCGAAGTACCGTTTCCCATTTCTAATTGCGCGGTAGAAAAAACAGCGTTATTGCGATAAAGCATTAACTCTCCCGCTCTTTGTTCTCTTAGAGATATGGCACCCGTTGGACATACATATTTGCATACACCACAGCCTTCACAAGCGTAACTATCAATATAGTATCTTTGTCCGTGGTGAATGGCATCGAATCTACAACTCTCTTCGCAAAGCCCGCATTCTATACATAAATTGATGTCTATATGTGCTTTGGGCAAGCCGAAATAATCTTTTCTTTCTTCTGTTACTGTGTGATTTGATATCAAGTGCAAGTTGGGCGCATCCACATCACAATCGGCATAAGCTTTTGCTTGCAGTAATTTAATAAATGCGCCTGCAATTGTCGTTTTGCCTGTCCCGCCTTTGCCGCTAATAATTAAAAGCTGTTTCATTTTACCGCCTCCTTAACCGTGCTTAGAAGCGAATAAAACAAATCTTTATTCTTATAGTTTTCTCTTACGGCTATTTTGCCTTCTGAATTTAATGAGCCCAAATCATTATCAAATGGTACTCTTGCAAGAATTTCGATATTATTCTTTATGCAAAAATCTTCAGACGGATTGAAACCTGTTTCGCATTTGTTTAGCACAACTCCGCACTTCTTACCAAATAAACTCACAAGCCGATGCACCATTGCAAGGTTATGTGCTCCAAAAACCGTAGGTTCGGCAACCAAGATGCAGTAATCAGCATCCTTTACGCTTTCCATCACTACACAGGCGCTCCCCGGTGGGCAGTCTATAAAAACCAATCCTTCCACATCTTTTATAATATTTAATAATTCTTTAATAATAGGCACGCCCGACACTTCGCCCGTATTCATTATGCCCGAAATTGTTTTTACCTCATCGGAAACTCCTTCTTCTATTACACCTATTTTCTTGTCTTTTTCGCTAATAGCTTTTGTGGGACAAACAAGCATACAGCCACCACAAGAATGACAAACTTCTTCAAAAACTATTACTTGCCTGCCGTAAGCCAGCGCATTGAATTTGCAAAACTCAACACACTCTCTACAACCGCTACAAAGAGAATTATCTATATTAGGTATTTTAACAAAGATGTCTTTCTTTTTTATAATTTTAGGTTTAAAAAACAAGTGACCGTTAGGCTCTTCGACATCGCAATCTACATAATAAGAATTACCTTCTGCTGCAGCAAGATTGACAGACACCAATGTTTTTCCTGTGCCACCTTTTCCGCTTAAGATAGCTATCTTTTTATTTGCCATGATTGTGATGTCCAGGGTGTATGTCTGCTAAAATATCAAGCTTCTTGTTTTCATAAGCCTTTATGTTATCTTCTGCACTGCCGTCAATGTTTCTATAAACAATCACATTTGCGTCTACTAGTACTTTGGCTGCATTTTCTCCGTATCTTGGCGCAATAATTACTTTTACTTCATTGTCTAAAAGCAATTGTGCAGCTTTAATACCTGCGCCTCCTGCACTTTGTGCCGCTATATTATCTAAAAAAATACTTGTTTTATCGTTAGTTTCATAAATAAGATAGTATGGCGCTCTTCCGAAAGAAGGGCATACTCCTGATTTTAAATCTTTTTCATTTACCGGTATTGCAATCCTCATTTTGATCTCCTTTATTTAATGAATTTCTATAATTCCTGATAGCACAACGCAAAGCCGATGCTCCCATGTTTGAACAATGCATCTTTATCTCAGGTAAGCCACCCAGTGCTCCCGCTATATCTTCATCAGTTATTTTCTCTGCTTCTTCCAATGTTTTGCCTTTTGCTAAAACGGAAGTCATACTTGATGTCGCGATAGCTGCGCAACAGCCAAAGACTAGGTAACTTATTTTTTCTATGCGGTTATCTTTAACTTTAATATATATCATTAAGGCATCTCCGCAAGACGGCTCTCCGTATGCTCCTGTTGCATCACAATCAGGCATAGTACCCACATTTTGTGGGCACATAAAATGCTCGATAACTTTTTCCGTATATTCCATTTTGAGTATTATTCTTCCTTGTTTCGTCCGCCTCTGTGCCTACCGCAACCCATTTTTCCACATTGTCCACCATGCCCGTCACACAGCCTATATTCGCCACCTTCAATGATAAGCGTTTTGCCGTTGACTATTGAGTCGGCAATTTTTTTTCGTGCTTGGTCATAAATGCCTTGTATAGTGGTACGCGCAACATTCATGCGCTCTGAGCATTCCTCTTGAGTCATCGATTCACCATCTATAAGGCGGATTGTTTCGTATTCATCTATCGACATGATAACGAATTCTCCGTCATTAGTTCCATCAAGTGGACCAAAACGGCTATTTTCTGGAAGAGAACATACTTTTCTCCACTTTTTTGGTCTTGCCATTTTTACCTCTTATGTTAAAGAAAACTCAAAAGGCGTCCCTTCGTGTTTTCTTTATTTTTGATTATTTGTCTAATTGCTTATTAATCTCTGCAAGTCTAGCTTCCAATATCTTTTTTTGCTCGGTTAAAGCATTCCTATTGGTTTGTATAGTGTTTCTACGGCAATTATTGCCTCGACTTAGTCCAAAACCTCTACCATATCCATAAGTTTGGTTGTTGGAATTAGTGCAAAGACCTAATCCTCTACCTGTCATAGCACCCTGTCCCAATGGACCTGTTCCATCTCTTCTTGGCATAAATAACACCTCCTTGATAAATTTATGACATATGTCACTTACTATTATACACAGTTTCCGACATTTGTCAATAACTTATTAATAATTTTAATGAGAAGATAAATAAAAAATAAATTTAACGCTTTTTTATGAGACACTTTTTAACAAATTTTATTTGATTTAACCTCCCTCCCATCTTTGAATATGAAGGTTATATCCTCTCTGCTATTCACAATGACCTTCTCTACAAGTTTAATGAACACATCTTTGTCGAACTCAGTTTGCTTTTGTTCATTCTTCAAGAAGTCAGTTAACATTCTGTATTGCGATTTAGACAGTGCGCCGTCGCTTTGTTCTGTTATGAGCTCGTCTCTTTGTTTGAATAATTCGTCAAGCTTCTCCATAATCTCACGGCTCTCTGTGTTGTATTGCTCTGCGTCAACTTCTCTTTTTCCACGTCTCTTGTTTAACTCCAGCATATCGGCTTGCAGTTTCTCTATCATTAAGTCGACTTTTTCTATCTGTTGCTTGTTATCCGTGCCTACTTCAAGCATTGCTTCCTTTACGCTTGCCTCTACTTTCTTTAGCACTTTATCT
>DATFIH010000206.1:0-2306 GCA_035270205.1 Clostridia bacterium
CTATTGTTCTTTCCGAAGTCTCAATATTAAAGCATAATTTATATTTTTTGCCATTTTCCTCATAAATTATCTCTATGTCATCAGCGCTCATATAATTAGCATCAATAACCTTTTTGTTGCTTGCTGCAAAGGTTTTTAAAAGAAGTTCTCTTTGTTTTTCATCAAAATCGCCTACATTGTCGCTTACAAAAAGCACATTGCCAAACATATTATTTATTAAAGCAAGCATTTCTTTTTGTTCTTGAGTATAATCTAGCTTAGATTTTTTTACAGTAAGAGGATCAATTCCTTTTAGGTTACTTTTTCTTACGTAAAATACGTCAGGGTCATTGACAAAAGCCTTGCCATCAAGGTGACGACGGAATATAGTATTATTCATAGCGTTTCTTGAAGAGAAAACTTCTTGATTGCTATTTTTAACAAGGAAACTATCTTTATAATAAGGCGCTACGTCACAACTTATACGGCAAAAATCTACTTTGCCAAAGCATGGGAACAACGGAACTCCACAACCTAACAATAATTTCTCACCTACGCATTCACGCAAAAAGTCCATACCTTCACACATAATTTGCCCGCGGCTTTTTCCATAACGTGGAGTGCGGCAAATGGAATATAAGAAGTCTAGTTTTACCATATCGAATCCCCATTCGTTCAAAACTACATTAAAGAAGTTTTTGATATAATTTCTGGGTTCTTCTTTGTAAAAATCAAGCGTATACGCGCCATTCCAAGCGATACATCCGATTTCACGTTTATCGTTTTTGGGATTAATAATAAACCAATCCTTATGCTCTTTAGCAACTTTAGAATGTAATTGTGCGCAAAATGGCGCTAGCCATAGCCCTGCTTTATAGCCTTTAGAATGAATTTTATCTGCAAGAAATTTCATTCCGTTAGGGAATTTCTTCTTTTTAACCGTCGTCCAATCGCCTGTTGCTATTTGGTAACCGTCATCAATTTGGAATATATCAGCTTTTTCTCCGATTGTAGCAAGGCCGTCTATATCACGTGAAATAATATCTTCGGTTATCTTGCCATAATAGTTGTACCAAGAAGTGTACCCTGTCATATGTTTATGTTTTAGCTCAGGTAAATTTAATTGAGAAAAATATCTCTCGAATGCTTTATCATAGCTATCTTCTATGCAAACTATATCAAAAATAGGATACTCTGTATTAATAACAACACCCTCTACGTCCTTTTGGACAGTTAGTGTTTTATTATTTGTATCGTGATGGAAAATAGTAAAACCATTCCTTTCGCTTAATGTTCCTAAAAGCTTAATGCCTGCATCTTGCTTGATATAGGTATATGAATAGCTATGGAATCTACCTTTTTTAAACGAATAATGCTGAAAATCATAATCGCCAAAAATTGTTGCAAGTTTTTGAAATGGGTATAAATACTTCATAACTCCACGCAATCCTTCTTGCACTTCGTTTACGCCAAACTCTCTGGAGGTAGTCCAAGATTGGTAGCCGTTTACATAGACTTTATCAGTAGGAGCATACGATTGTTCATATTCGAGATAAGCATTGATAAGAAATAACTTTGTCTTAGGCACCAATTTAACTGATATACCGTTTTCAATATTTTCGGTTTCAATTTTATAATAACCTGTGTCATTGCCACTCGCTTTTATCGTCTTGCCACTTAAACTGAGCTTATATTCTAAAGTGAATTTAAAATTTGCAAACATTTCTTCCTCCAAAAAAATTATATATATTTATAATTGTAGCATGTAAACAAACCTTTTTCAATAGGCAATCTCGCATATAATTGACATATACGGACTTTCTATTTATAATACTTATATTAAGTTTTTACCTAATATAGTCAATACTAATATAATAAGGATAACTGCAAATGAATATTTTTTTAAGAAAGTTGTATGTAAAACATAAAACTTTATCAATAACTATTATATCTTTTTTGTTAACTTTTATTATCCTTGCTTTGCTATTATTATCGGCAAATATTCCTAGAAGCGATACCACCTCTTATACAAGCGAGGTTGCTTTATCCAACAGTTTTATTAATGAAAAAACATTTCTTGGCATAAATACCAATAACGCGATTGATGCACCTGCCGACACCCTAACCTATTTTAAAAAAATATTTGAATATAATAATAGTTATAAAGTTGACGTACTTGAGCTTAACGTTCATTTAACCCTGGATAACAAACTTATATTGTCAAGTTTCCCTACGCTCGACACTTTTAGCGATGCTAAAGCTTATATTGGCGAAACAAACATTCGCCCCGAAAAACAAACTTACGAGCAACTAAAAAGATACAATAT
>DATFIH010000207.1:0-3267 GCA_035270205.1 Clostridia bacterium
CGGTGCGCTTGATACTAAATATGTAAAATGGGATTCAGAGGGAAGAGTAAAGATAACTGGTGGGGCAATCGACATAGCCACAGACAGCCAAGAGAAGAGCTTACTACGGTTTACGTATGGCGCAATGCAAATGTCATTAACACCTTCTTCTTTTAAACTTACCAACACAACATCCGGGAAAAGTATATATATATATAATTTTACTTCAATACCGAATATTGGTTTATATGACGGCACGGGGAGAGTAGTTGAGTTAAGTACAAACGGTATTGATATGCCTACTAAGCCAATTATATGCGGCGATTTATCATCAAACGGTGGTGAGGTGCTTACTACCCTAAATTATGCGTCTAAAGGGATAACGTACCCGGCAAGCACGAGTGGGTTTACAGGTAGTCTTATCATGGGTGCAAGCAGGATAAATGTTTCTGACGGACTGATTACAGGCGTATCAAGCGCGTAAAAGTCAAATAACAAAAAAATATAACAAAAATACGCAGGAAGCCATTGCAAAATAATCAATTATTTCCTATAATTATCCTAGAGGTGGAAAATAATGAGGAAAAAAGTATTAATTGTTCTTGTAATGGCTATCCTGCCCATACTGGCAGGAGGAAGTAAAATGGCATTAAAACCGTTAGGATTGCAAAGAATGAATTTAGATTTTGGACAGAGGGTTATTGATACATATAACATAAACAACGCAGATGTCAAAACAAGAGGGCTAGAGGTACACGTTTTAAGCGGTGGCTTAGCATATGACTGTACTGGTGTCACGCTCAGACTATATGTCAGAACTAAAAGCCTCAATGTATACGAAAGTGTATCAGCAACGGTCGGCGGTGCTACTGGGGTATTCGAAGTTCTATTCCCCGAAGGCATCTCAAGCGGAATGGCGACAGGCGAAATCATATTATCAAACACCACGGAAACAATAGGCAGTTTTCAATTTTCCGTAAACGTGATTAATTCTCTGACAAGTGATGCAACCATATCACAAGCACCGGGCGCAGGGATATTGCTTGATGTTGTCCAAAACGAGCCTCTAAGAGTAATCGCAGAAGATGCAAGGGAAGACGCAGAAGCAGAGAGAGTTATTGACTTTAACACAATGATTGCTAATGGCTATATTGTTCCGCAAGAGCCAGTAAGCACTTTTGACAATTTAACAACGACATACCCGAATCCGATTATTGGTTGGACTTCAAAGACGTTAAACGATTCTAAATTATATCGGTGGGATGGTACAAAGTGGAAATGGATTGATACGGTAACGGCTTCGGTTTTTGATGCATTATTGTCCCAATTAGCAGATAACGCAATAAACTTAATGCACCCAATCGTACCATTAATGGTCCCCAAAGGCGATGGAGTAACAGACGATACGTTGGCAATACAAAACATACTAAATTATGCAGGTCTAAATAATAAATCCGTTGAGGTACCCGATAAGACGTTTTTGGTTACTGGTTTAAATTCGGGCGGCTGTAAATGTATATTTGGGCATGGTGAAAATTCCGTTATTAAGAGTATAACCAACACTAGCGTATTTGTCCTAAGTTCAGACAACACTAAAATTGATAATGTCACGCTTATTGGTAATTCTACTTTACCGGCACAAAAAGGGATAAATATAAACGGCTACTTTAATTGCTCGGTTACCAATTGTACATTCAAAGATTTCGGCTACGACGGTATTTACTTAAGAGACATTGGCACATCAGCCCGTGGTATCCATGACGGAGCAACAATATCGGGAAATCATTTTTATAATTGTGAAAGAGGTATTGAATGTGATACCAACGCCGAATACGTGAATATTGTTAATAACGTATTCCAAGAGGGCTGTGCATGGGCGATATGGACTATTGCAGGAAACACTCTGATTGATGGAAATAATATCACCAAATGTAATAATGGCATTTATTTAGGCAATGCAGGGAATGGCGGTCATGGTATTATAAGTGACAATACCATCAACCACATATTTACCGATAACGGAAATGATACTTATACTACTGGGTATGCTTTATTTGTAGATGGCATTACCTTGGGCGAGAACATAACAAGCAATGCTATATTTGACGCACATATTATGTTGAAAAACTGTAACGGTATCCGTATTGATAACTGTAATCTTGCAATTGTTGAATACAGATTTGCAAATGCTGATGGATGTACTATAGAAAATAATATTTTATATAAAGAATATGGGCATGTAATTAAAAATGAACATGACGGATTACCTAGTTTTGTACAGTGGACAAATAACAAAAACTATGACGGTTCACACGGTTCACCAAGTGAAGAAATTTTAGGCGGTCAAGTTAAGGGGACATTAGTCGGGCAAACAGTTGCTACCGATACGGAGGCTGCAATTGCTATAACCGCAAGTGTTAATTCTGCAAACTATCCAAATAATGCAAAATATGCTTCTTCATGGTGGAATGGCACCGATAGCATGGCTATAAATCGTGGTAAGGGCGGTAATAAAATTAAGTTCAATATCAGATTTAGTTGTCAAACCGCCGTTGGTGGAAGTGTGCAGGACATTATGGCATATTTGTATATAGGCACTGAAACCATTTATTTACCATGTTCGTATTATGTCACTCCTAGAATTGTATTCTTCAATTTTAGCGGAGAGATACCAGTAGAATTAGCAACAGGAATACAGTTGAGACTATGGAACAAATCGGGACAGACAGTTACAGTAAATAACGATGGAAGTATGATTATTATTGAAGGACTGTAAGATTATGATATGAATATAAGTTAACACAAGAGGTTCTCACTTGGGAGCCTCTTTTTATTATCTAAAATTAGAGCCATAAGGCTCTTTTTTAATACCCAAAATTAAAAGAAAGAAGGCAAAAGAATGAAGCAAACTATATTTGCAATAGTAGGAATTATCGGAAGTTTTACAGCAAAGCTACTCGGGGGGTGGGATATGGCGCTACAGACCTTATTATTATTTATGGTAACGGATTATCTCACTGGGCTTATCGTTGCCGGAGTGTTTAAAAAGTCACCCAAGACCGAGACAGGAGCGCTTGAAAGTAAAGCCGGATGGAAAGGTCTATGTCGTAAAGGCATGACACTATTATATGTATTAGTCGCAGCGCAACTTGAAAAAATGACCGGCACTGACATAATCAGAAATGCCGTCATAATCGGATTTATCGCGAATGAGGGATTGTCAATACTGGAGAATGGTGGATTGATGGGATTGCCTATTCCGAAGAAATTGAAAGATGCCATTGATAT
>DATFIH010000208.1:0-4176 GCA_035270205.1 Clostridia bacterium
GTCTTGCCGAATACTCTGCATACATTCCGCCTTCCAAATCCAAGCCTAGACTAATAGACTTGCTTATCCAATAGAAATCGTAATCAGAATCGCCTATACGAAAATAATCCTGTCCGTTTAGCGGGAACATAAATAACCCTAAGGTTATCATCATTACGCCAATAATTACTAGGACAATAATTGCTTTAGTTTTACTCACCTAAAAGTTGCCTCCATACATATATATACACTTTATCCAAAAATAATGCATTATATATATATTATATATATTAGAAGGTAAAAGTCAAGAATAAAAATGTCTAAGTCCACATAATTTTAGCCGTATTGTCATATTTATTTATTTACAATAATAGAATTTTATCGGTGGAGGATTTATGAAAAAAAATATTATAGAAAAACAAGACATTTTTGATTTGCTAAGAGGGACTATAGTAGCAGTTATTGTATCACTTATTTTGGTGCTTATTTTTGCTCTTATTGTAAACTTAGTTGAAATAGGCAATAACGTGATTATTCCCGTCAATCAAGCTATAAAAATAATAAGTATATTTATAGGATGTTTTATCGGCATTAAAAATAGACATCAAGGAGTAATTAAAGGCGCTTTAATAGGACTATTTTATACGTTTTTGTCCATTTTTATTTTTGGTATTATTTCCAAAGAGATTAGCTTTAAATTAATAAACCTTGTAGACATAGCTTTTGGTATTGTCGCAGGTATCGTTTCGGGGATATTGAGTGTAAATTTACGTAAAGCATAAGTTTGTTTTTATAATAACAAAGCCCTGCAATATATTGCAGGGCTTTACTATTTTTATATAATAGCTATATTACATCTTTGTGCGGATAGCGTTTTTGATAATTACAATTTTAACAGGCTCAGTTTCTGTGCCTACGTTTACTATATATCTATCATTAGGCGCATCAATTTCTACTATTGTGCCAATAAATCCGCCTATTGTCATAATTTTATCGTCTACCGATAAAGAATTGAACATTTCTGCCATTTTCTTTTTTTGTTTCTTTTGCGGTATTATGGTCATCACTATCATTAGGACAAAGAAAACGCCTAAAATACCAATCATCCACCAAGTTGATCCGCCGCCGGTTGTTGCTTGTAATAATAAATTTATCATATTTTATCTCCTATTTTTTTATATATTATAAATAATACACTACTTGTATACTTTTTACAAGTAAATTTTTTAAGTTTAACTACTTTTCGTACTTTTCTATAAAGCTATCTCTAAAATCCAAAAGTCTATCCTCAATTATCGCTTGCTTTATGCCGTTTACCAGTCTGTGTAAAAACCTGATATTATGAATAGAAAGCAACCTTCCCCCAAATATTTCGTCTACGTTTATAAGATGTCTTATATAAGCTCTTGAGTAATTTCTACACGTATAGCAGTCACATCCTTCTTCTACCGGACCAAAATCCTCTTTATATGCGGCATTTCTTATGGTTATATCGCCTTTTGACGTCATTGCAGTACCATTGCGCGCAATGCGTGTAGGCAGTACACAGTCAAACATATCTATGCCTCTTACGACTCCCTCTACTATGCAATCTGCGCTACCTACTCCCATAAGGTATCTTGGCATATTTTCTGGATAATAAGGTCTGATTGCTTCAAGCATCTTATACATAACAGGCTTTGGCTCACCTACAGAAAGTCCACCTACTGCGATACCGCATTTTGCATAAGGCGCTGTCCTTTTTGCACTCTCTATGCGCAAATCCTCATACATATTACCCTGTATAATGGGAAAAAGCATTTGAGTTGGAACATTAGCAACCTTAAAGCACCGCTCCAGCCACAACAATGTTCTTTCCATTGCATCTTTACTTTTTTCGTATCCACAATCGGGTGCTGTGCATTCGTCAAAAGCCATCATTATATCACTTCCTAGCGCCTGTTGTATTTCCATACTCTTTTCAGGCGTAATCAAATGTTTGCTTCCGTCTATAAAACTGTCAAATGTAGCACCCTCATCAGTTATCTTTCTCATTTTTGACAAAGAAAATACCTGAAAACCTCCACTATCCGTTAAAATAGGTCTATCCCAATTCATAAACTTGTGCAAACCACCTGCTTTTTTAATAAGTTCATGACCGGGACGCAAGTATAAATGATAGGTGTTACCTAGTATAATTTGCGAACCTTGCTCTTTAACTTCTTCAGGGCTCAAAGCTTTTACGCTTGCCATAGTGCCTACCGGCATAAAAACCGGTGTTTCAATTATTCCGTGCGGTGTTGTTAGCTTAGCTATCCTTGCTCCCGATTGTTTGCATACCTTTAATACTTCGTACTTAAACATATTGCTCTCCTATAATATCAGCATGGCATCGCCAAAACTGAAAAATCTGTATTCACTATTGACTGCGTGTTCATAAAGCGATAATACCTTTTCTCTTGTAAGAAATGCGCTCACAAGCATAATCAGCGTACTTTCGGGCAAATGAAAATTAGTGAGTATCCCTTTCACTATTTTAAACTTATAGCCGGGATATATAAATATATCGGTATTGCCTTTGCTTTCTTTAACGTGTCCTGTTTCGTCTGCAACCGATTCTAAAGTTCTTACACTGGTTGTTCCTACCGCAATAATTCTTCTGCCTTCGTCTACTGCTTTATTAATTCTTGCAGCAGAATCTTCGCTTATTTCATAATACTCGCTATGCATTTTATGTTCTAAAATATTGTCTGCTTTTACAGGTCTGAACGTGCCCAACCCAACGTGCAAAAGCACCTCTACAATTTCCACGCCTTTTTCTTGTAGCGCTTTCATAAGAGTAGGCGTAAAGTGCAATCCAGCAGTTGGCGCAGCTGATGAGCCTTCAATTTTAGAATATACAGTTTGATATCTTTCTTTATCGTTTAATTTTTCAGTTATATATGGAGGTAGTGGCACTTCACCTACTCTATCGAGTATATCCTCAAACACACCGTTAAATTCAAAATTAACAATTCTTATACCGTTGTCTATTATGCTCTCAATTTTTAGTGATAATTCCTCATTTACGATAAGCTTGTTGCCTATTTTTGCTTTTTTAGCAGGTTTTGCCAATGCTTCCCAATGAGTTAAATCTAAACGTTTGAGAAGAAAAATTTCATATTTGCGTCCAGTTTCATCAAAAGCGTGCAACCTTGCATTAATAACTCTAGTGTTGTTAATAACTAAAACGTCACCTTTTTTGAAAATATCTAAAATATCAGTAAAAACACTATCCTCAACTTTGTCATTTGTTTTATCATAAAATAAAAGTCGAGAACTATCTCTTGGATATATGGGCGTTTGCGCAATAAGGTTGGGTGGTAAATCGTAATAAAAATCGCTTTTTAACATTAGTTGTTTTCTTCCTTAGTTAATATCATTTTCGCACGTATCATCGCTTAAACCTAGGTGTTTATATGCAAGGCGGGTACATATTCTTCCCCGTGGTGTGCGTGATATAAAACCAAGCTGTAATAAATATGGCTCATAAACATCCTCAATCGTTATCGAGTCTTCGCCTGTTATTGCCGCAAGTGTGTCTAATCCTACGGGTCCTCCGTTGAACTTTTCTATCATATTGCGGATAATATTTAAATCGATATTATCCAGACCTAATTCATCTATTTCCAAACTAGATAAAGCTTTTTTTGCTATTTCTACGGTTATTTTAGATGAATTTTCAAATTGGGCATAATCTCTTACTCTTTTTAGCAGTCTATTTGCAATACGTGGAGTGCCACGGCTTCTTGAAGCAATTTCCCAACTTGCAACGGAGTCTATATCAATATTTAGTATTCGTGCCGAACGTGTAATAATTCTGCTAAGTTCTTCCGCTTTATAAAGCTCTAGACGGCATATAACGCCAAATCTATCTCGCAAAGGTGACCCAAGCATTCCTGCTTTTGTGGTTGCGCCAATTAGCGTAAATTTTTTGAGCGGTATTCTTATTGTTCTTGCACTCGGACCTTTTCCCAGTACCATATCAAGTCCAAAATCTTCCATCGCAGGATAAAGCATTTCTTCAACGCTGTGATTAAGTCTATGAATTTCATCTATAAATATAACGTCGCCTGTTTGCAAATTGCTTAAAATAGCTGCTAAATCACCCGCTTTTTCTATTGCCGGACCGCTTGTCATACGGATTTCAGCATTCATTTCGTTTGCAATGATATGGCT
>DATFIH010000209.1:0-7752 GCA_035270205.1 Clostridia bacterium
GCGCTGGTCGTTTCTGTCTTGTTAGCTGTATTAACAGAAGTTAATGGTTGTTTTATGTACGCCTTGCCCTCTTTATAAGCTAATAAAATCCAGTTCGGATCAGTTGCGTTTAGGTTGTCTTGTACGGTAAGTTCTACTTCGGGGCTAGATTTTCTAATATTGCCCTTTGCCCCTATTGCGTACTTGCCACCAGGTCCAAAGTTATAATCGACACCAATTTTTGCATCGACGCCTACAGTTGAACCTTCTTCAATACCGTTTAGTGTACTTACTAGCGGATTTACCGATTGAATAATCTTGATGACTTCTTCAATCAAATCTACTTCTTCATCTTCACCACCACCATCTGGTGGAATAACTACTACAGGTTTCGGCTTACAAGCCGCTATAGATGCCATAAATACTACGGTCATAATAGCTAAAAGTACTTTGACCCATATTCTTCTATTCATATTGCCTCCATTAAAATATTTTTTATTTGTTAATTACAAAGAAAGTATATCTTATTTGTTTTAGACTGTCAATAGTGATTTTCCCCTCAGACTGTTTACTTCGGGCTTTTTAATACATTATATTATTATGTTTTTGCTATAATTAGTGGTGAAAAAATGCAAAAATATTAGTTGCTTTTATCATCCTCAACTTTACTATTTGTTTGTTATTTTCTTGAATTGTTTTGTATTATGTCTAATTTGCACTCTTTATCTTTTAAAAAATCTATCAACTCGTTGCCACAATTTATGTCTAAACTGGCATTAACTACCCTTTTATTTTGTCTGAAAGAAAAAAATAAAATATCTTTCTTTTTTTCCAATCTAACGTAAAGCTCGTAGGTTAATTTCATACTTTCTTCTTTTTTCTTTTTTACAAAGATAATCTTCTCGTCGTCATATCTTATACTTAAACACCTTGAATTTATCTCTATATAAGCAAGAATTAGAGCAAGAACAACGCTTAGCGCAAGCATTATGAAAAACAATGGTAGCTTTTCTTTAAATATATATGAAAAAGAACTTGAGAAGCTTTTGATGAAGCTTTCTACAAAAGCGATTAGGAAAAGCAGGGCAAATATTATCAGCAAATCGATAAGGAATCGTAGCGCAACTTTTTTTACGTCTGTCTTAAGGCAAATAACCTCTTTCATAAACATATACTCCAATAATTTTTATTGTTTTTCATAACACAAATTTAACATAATAGCTCTACAAATTTACGAAACAAACTTTTACCAAGATTATTTGTTAGATGCTATATACTTGTCAAGTATTTCCACCGCGTCAAGAACAAATTTTGTGCAAGGGCGGGTAGCATAATATCTGTCATCTCTAACTTGCGGAACGTATCCGTCTGTTATATTGTCAATTTCTTTCAAAAGGTCGCCACAGTTTTCAAAGGTGTTTCTTTCTTTAAATTCTTCCATCATTTTTTGAACGTCTTGATATACTTCGGCTTTATCTGTCGCGTCACACTTTTCTTTGGCTCGAAGTAGTCCAACAACAATCCCCATGCCTGCAACTGCTCCGCAAATATTACGTGTTCTTGCAAATCCGCCACCAAACGCAATAGCAATATTAAGCAAATACTCTTTATCAAGTTTTAAAACGTCATCAAAAGCCCCAACTACCGATTGTGAGCAGTTGTAGCCTTCCAAGAAAAGATCATATGCTTTTTGTTTTCTATCCATTTTTCCCTCTATTTTTCGATCTCGTCGCTAAAGCTTGCTAAATAATCGCCTTCGTAAAGCTCTATAAGTCCTGCATCGCAGTTGCTTGCAAGCCTAGAGTCAATAGGCAGTCTTGCTAAGTTTCTTATATCGTATTTTTTTGCTATATCTTCAAGATGGCTTTCGCCAAACAACGAGTGCTTTTCTTTACAAGAAGGGCATTCAAAATACGACATATTCTCCACTATTCCAAGCACCGGAACTTTCATCATATTTGCCATTTTTACGGCTTTTTCCACAATCATACCAACAAGTTCTTGCGGAGAAGTTACAATTACTATGCCGTCTACCGGTATCGATTGAAAAACGGTGAGCGGTACATCGCCTGTTCCTGGAGGCATATCTATAAACATAAAATCTATATCGCCCCAAATAACCTCAGTCCAAAACTGTTTGACTGCGCCTGCTATCATAGGTCCTCTCCATACTACCGGATCGGTATCGTTTTCCAAAAGATTGTTGATAGATATTGTTCTTATACCTGTTTTGGAAACAACGGGATATATTCCTATATCGCTTCCGTCGGCTTTTTCATGCAACCCAAATGCTTTTGGTATCGACGGTCCTGTAACGTCGGCGTCAAGTATTGCCGTGTTTAAACCTTTTCTGCGCATACTTACGGCAAGTAGCGAAGTTACTAAAGACTTTCCTACGCCCCCCTTTCCGCTAACTACCGCTATGGCCTTTTTAATCTTGGACAGGTCATTGGTTTTTTCAATTAAATCTTTAGGCTTGTTTTCACAGTCTAATTTACAATTAGCACAATTATGCGAACAGTCTTCTTGCATTGTTTTATCTATCTCCTAAATTTTTTTGACGTAAATCGTTGTAATCTGATGTGGTGTCAAGGTAATTTCGGGACTAATCTCTGTCAAATTTTCTTCTAGCAAATTACATTGGTAAATACCGTTATGTTTAAAGTTGACTGATATATTAACCTTTTCAGTATTACCGTACCTTTCATAAAGTCTTACTACAACGCCTTCTCCATTTTCTGAGTTCTTGATAGTTTCGATGATAACGTTTTCGTTATCAACGCTAACTATTGGCTTGATTTCCACTGCTTTATTAACAATAATTAGTGGATTATTGTATTTATAGCTTGTTTCCACAACATCTTTGATGTTATTGCAAATTTTAATAGCGTAGCCAAAACTGTGCGCACCCATATCACATTCGGGGTCGGGATATTTAGGCGAACGTAGTAGGTTTAAGCTGATTGTACCGTCTTTTACCCTATATCCGTATTTGCAGTCGTTTACAAGCGCAAAATAATTATCGCTGTCGCCTACTGCAACATATTTTTGAGCACAAATTTCGTACTGAGCTTTTTCTACCGATGTTTCGTTTTTAGTGGAACGATTTATCGAGCAAAATTGTATATCGCAATTTACTTCATCACTAAAAATTGTTGGCATAAACTCAGCGCGTAGCATCTTGTGTCTTTCGTGCCAATCTGCATTGGTATCAAAATGAATAAGATCGCCTTTAAGTATTACTTTTTGGTTCACCGTTGAATCATTGTAAATATAATTGTTTTCCATAACAACTTCAGGCCCGTCTATATAGCTTTTTGACGTAACCAAAGTAAGCGCTTTGGGTCTTTTTTTAATATACTTGCTATTAATATCCCACGCATTATAATACATTTTGGGGTCTTTATATACGACAAGCTTATTTAATCCATTTTTAGATTGTTCGCACTTTCTGACTTTATCGTATACCGATACAATAACGCCGTGTTTATTGAAAACAACCTTTAGGTATTCATTTTCTATAAACGTATTGCCGTGTTTTATGTCGCCAGCATCTATCGTAGCGCTTAGTTCTCCTGAAGAATATGCATCACATCTAGCATTGTACCAACTATCTTTGTACTTAATGTATTCCTCACGTTTAAACGAGGTCGGATTAACAACCGTCAAGCCTTCCTTGCCACCAAGCTTACCTAGCATATCGTCTTGCATAGCTAACAATTTTTGGTACATATTTTTGTACCCTTCCACACTCTCTTTATACACCCTGTTTATTGAAGAGCCGGGTATGATGTCATGGAACTGATAAAGTAGCATTTCCTTCCAAATCTCGTCAAGTTCTTGGCTCGACGCAGTAACGGCTTGGAGCCACTCTACATTGTGCAAAGCTCTTTCAACTAATCTGTTATAAAGCTTATTTACACCTTGTGAGGTATATGTGCCTTGATGTTTTTCAAGGTAGAGCTCTCCTTGGTATTTTTTAAGCTCGCATTTTTCAAGTTCCTCAAAGAAACTTTGCGCGCTTGCTTGTTTTATTACGTTTATGCCGTTCAGTTTTTTATCTCTTTCCAAAACTTCCAAATGTCCTTCGCCAGGACCTCCGCCACCGTCGCCTGCACCATAAATGAGCAAAGCTTTGCCTGTTTCTTTGTTGACATTTAATCTGTTGGCTTTGGCAAAAGATAATGGTGTTGCATCAGAATTATAATTCCCCTCCGGCGCAATATGCGCTACAATCTCGCTACCGTCGGCACCCGTCCAAACAAAACTTTGCAATGGGAATTTATTGTATTTGTTCCAGCTAAGTTTAATGGTCATAAAATAATCTTTACCGGTACCTTTAATTATTTGTGGCATAGACGCAGGAAATCCAAATACGTCGGGCAACCACACCATACGTGAACGCACTCCCATTTCTTTTATAAAAAACTTGTCGCCATATAGAAACTGTCTTATCAATGATTCGCCGTTAGGTATATTGCAGTCACATTCTGTCCACATATTTCCTTGTATCTCAATCCGTCCTTTTGCGACGTATTCTTTGACACGTTCATAAAGCTCGGGTTGCAGTTGTTTTGTCCATTCAAACATTTGAGCTTGCGATGCGCCAAAGATATAATCAGGATATTTATCAATGTTTTTTAATGCTGTAGCAAGTGTCCTTACAGCTTTTCTTTTTGTTTCTCTTATAGGCCACAGCCAAGCAAGGTCAAGGTGAGCGTGTCCTATCGCTGTAAATTCAGTAGATTTAAAATCCTTATCTTTTTCGTAGGCGATTTTTATAATTTTTTCTGCCTTTTCATAGTCCTTAGCTGCAAAACAACTATAACTTTCATTCAGCAAATGTGTTAGCTCTCTTTTCCTGTCTTTATCAACAAGTTCGTTGTTGCAGGAAGAAACAACAAGCAAAAGTACCGTTAAATAATCGTAATAATAACGTAAAGCTGTATCATTTACTTCCGCAAGCACTGTGTTTTTAATCTTGGCTTTAAGAACAAAATTTCCATTTATTCCGTTATTGCCACAATCTATATAGTGATCAATAATCTCTCCACCTTTTGCGTCAGATGAGATTTCAAAAATTTGCTTACCTGGTCTTGGTTGCATCGCTTCTACAAAAGCCATAACTTGAGTGACGCATTGCAGCACCTTATCATCTTTGTATATTGCTCCCTCGCCATTAAAGTTAAGTATAGCAACTACGTGCTTTCCTTTGCTTTCTTCGGGCACTTGCCCTTTTATATGGAACCAACAGCAATCAAATTTATCGCCCCATTTTTCTCCTTTTTTCATAGGTGTGAACGTAAGTTTATCTTTGTCGGCAAGAGGAATTGGCTCGTGTGATTTACAACCTGCGACCGATAACGTGCTTACAATCTTGTATATTTTGCCTTTTATGCTATACAATCTTTTAATATGTATTGGATTAACAACCAACCTTTTTTTCATAGCTCTCCTTATATGCTAACGGCACCTTTATGCAACGTCGCTTTTGCTCCTTTTATATTGGCAAAGTTTACCGCCTCTGTTAGCTTTTCTATATTCAAATTTTCATATCCTATTTGGTCTATCTTAGCAAGTATTGCTCCATAGAAAGCGTCTCCTGCTCCCGTCGTATCTACAGGACTAACCTTTACTGTCGCTACCTTTTTTACATTGCCATTTAGACAGAACATACTGCCGTCGCTCCCAAGCGTTATCAGCAACAAACCTTTGCATCCAACCTTTTTTATAGCTCTATCTAAAGAGCTTTCTTTGGTATAGTCTAAAATCTCATCTATGGAGAATTTTAATATATCCGCTTGCTCGATAAAAGGTTGATATACCTTAAATGCGTCCTCTTTAGTTTTGTAACAATCATATCTAAAATTAACGTCAAAACTAAAAAGCAGATTGTTTTCTTTAATCTTTTTCACCATAGCCTCGGCAAATTCTACTCCGCGTTTTTCGCTTAACATAAGCGAGCCAAGATGTACTATAGTGAGGTCTTTGTAGCATTTGAAATCTATATCCGATATATCCAAATTAAAATCGGCGGTATCGTGCCTGAAAAACGTAAAAAACCTTTCACCGCTTGCATCTAATGCAACAAAAGCTAAGGTTGTATTCCTTATTTCATCTTGCTGGATATCGATATAATCAAGATTGTAAAGATTAATGCTTTCATTTATAAATCTTCCTGCAACGTCTTTTCCCACTCTGCCAATAAACCCTGTCTTTGCTCCCGACTGTTTTGCGTTTACTGCAACGTTAAACGGCGCTCCTCCCATAAACATCTGAAAGGTGTTATCTTTATCTCCTATCATGTCTACAAGAATTTCTCCAATGCTTAATATCATATTAATTACCTCGTATTAATATATAAATCATACTTTACCAATGTCTTTTTGTCAACCGTTGACTTTACCATTTTTGTGATATATTATTATGTAAATAACATGGTTAAGGAGCAAAAAGTATGGACAAAAATATATTAGTAAAACAACCCCTCTTTTTTGAAAGAAATAGAGTTTTCCGCGTATACTTAGGTGGCAAAGGTTTTACCGCTTTTTGGGACGACGAACTAAATGATAATATGTTCCCGGAAGAATGGGTTGCCAGCAAAGTAAAGGCGATAAACCCAAAATATTTTGGCGAGCGGGACGGCGTTTCGAAGATAAAGGGTGCTGACATCTTTTTTGACGATTTACTCGATGAATTTCCTAGTGAACTTTTAGGCAATAGAAAATATGACTGCCTTGTAAAGTTTCTAGATAGCGCGATACGCTTACCGGTACAGGTACATCCCACAAAAGAATTTTCCAAAAAACATTTTAATTCGGAATACGGTAAAACTGAAGCTTGGCTAGTTGTTGCAACCAGGCCCGATGCAAAGATATATTTTGGTTTCAAAGATAAAATAACCAAAGAGATACTATCCGAGCTGGAAGAACGCAGCGAAAATGAAAAGGATATAATGTCCACTATATTGGGCGCAGTGGAGGCAAAGGTAGGCGATATGTATATCATAAACGCAGGACTTATCCACGCTATTGGCGCAGGCTGTACAATAATTGAAGTGCAAGAACCTACTGATTTCACAATTCAACCGGAAAAATGGTGCGGTGATTATCATATAAGCTATAATGAAGAATTTATCGGGCTTGACAAAAGCACTGCTCTTGACTGCTTTAATTATGATTTGTATGGCGAAGCCGCTATAAAATCAGCTAAAATTGTACCAACTGTTGAGTATGATATAAACGGTGTTAAAAAAGAAGTACTGATTTCCTACAATGATACACCTTGTTTTGCTCAAAACCGTTATTCACTACAATCTGGTGGCAGTTTTAAAATGTCCTTTGGCGTTTCCGTTTGGATATGCTTAGACGGTCAAGCAAAAATTGTTGGGGACGGCTATGAAAAGACAATTACAAAAGGTGATTATTTTTACCTTCCTTTCATTGCCGAAAATAAGTACACCGTAACTTGCGATACAAGTTGTACTCTTTTAGAGTGTTTGCCCAGCAAACAGCAATAATTTATCTATAAAACCATAAAAAAAGATGCCAAATATGGCATCTTTTTTGTTAATCATAATTTTCGTTTGCAATATGTTAATCAATAATTTTTATAAATTTAATTTTATTATACACTTGCCACTACGATTACTAACAATTATAGTTTAAGCCCATTCCCTAAAATTATTCACAAAATTTAAAAATAATTTTTATTTTCAAACTGCCTTGCAAAATCGGGTAATTTGCCAAGGTTTGCCACTCTTTCTGGCGGGAT
>DATFIH010000210.1:0-4161 GCA_035270205.1 Clostridia bacterium
TCCGCCTACTATCATTATTCCGTCCAACGCTATGTTGATAATACCGCTTCTTTCCGAAAACATACCGCCAAGCGCTACAAGAAGCAACGGTATCGCAACAGGTAAAGTACGTTGAATTATAAAATAAAAAGTGTCCATATAATTATTGCTCCTCTACTATTTTATCTATTACATTTTTTTTTCTTGTTTTTTGCTGAAAGAGTGGCAAGTATATTTTTAAATATCAGAGCAAAGGCGCTAAAGTATATAATTACACCAATAATTACGTCTATGATCTCCGGGCTAAAATTAAGCAGTTGTATATAGAAACCGCCTCGCTGTAAATGGGATATAAACAGTCCTGCAACAACTATCGCAAGAGGGTTGCTCATACCAAGCAACGCAACAGGAATACCCGTAAAACCATTGGCAGCGAGCGAATTTATCGGCTCATAAATGTTGCTATTGCCTGCAAGTATCATAAGCGCTCCGCCAAGCCCAGCCATTGCGCCTGCAATTACCATAGATATTATTATTTTTTGTCGTGAATTAATGCCTGCATACCTTGCGGCTTCCTTATTGTATCCGCACGCTTTAAGCTCATACCCAAAAGTAGTTTTGTTGAGGATAACCCAAAGAATTATAGCAGCTAAAATAGCTATTAGTATGCCACCGTTTATATTGGTATTTGGGAAAATATAATTGAGACCCATTTTAGGAACGTTACTAGCTATAGGCGGTACCTTTGTTCTTTGTTGTGTTGCTGTAAACATTGCCCCGTTGTTTTTTATTAGCATATCCACAAGATACATACCTATATAATTAAACATAATTGCGGTAATAACTTCATTTACGTTAAGAAAGGCTTTGAATAGTCCTGGTATAATACCCCATATTGCTCCGCCCAATATACCCATTAGTATACAGACTATCCACAAAATTGCGTTAGGTATTACGTTTTGCCACATAAACGCAGCATATAACGCAAAATACATACCCATTGTGTATTGTCCTGTTGCGCCAATGTTAAAAAGTCCTGTTTTGAAGGCAAAACCTACCGAAAGACCTGTCATGATTATTGGTGTTGCATAATAAAACACGTTAGCTATACCAACATTTCCACCTGAAAAACCACCTGCAATTACGTTGCCAAGTCCAGCGAAGGCTTGCGTTGGATTTATAATTAACATAACTATAAAACCTACTATTAGTCCACAAGTTATAGCAATTAGGGAAGAATAAAAACTACTCATTCCTTTGCTTTTGAAAACTTTTTTTAATTTATCATTCTTTAAAAATTCAAGATTGTTATTTTTCATACTTGTGTCTCCTTTTTAGCTCCAGCCATATAAAGACCAAGTTCTTCCACGTTGGTTTCTTCCGGTTTGAATTCTCCTACTATTTCACCTGAATGCATAACGAGAATTCTGTCTGCTAAGTTCATAACTTCTTCCAGTTCAAAAGAAACAAGCAAAACGCCCTTACCGTTTTCACGTTGCTTTATAAGTTGTTTATGAATATACTCGATAGCGCCAATATCCAACCCTCTTGTCGGCTGAACTGCAATTAGCAATTCAAAACTTTTGTCTACTTCTCTTGCAATAATCGCTTTTTGCTGATTTCCACCCGACATACTCCTTACCAAACCTACAGCGCCTTGACCGCTCCTAATATCATAGGCGTCAATTAGCTTGCACGCATAATCTCTAACATTTTTGTCCTTAATAAAACCATACGATTGAAATTCTTTTTCCCAATATCTTTGAAGCACTAGATTTTGTTCTAAACTGTAGTCCAGTATAAGTCCGTGTTTGTGTCTGTCTTCCGGAATATGGCTAAGCCCTTCCTTGCTCCTTAGCCTTATATGTGACCTTGTTATATCCTTCCCGCATAAAGTAATTTTTCCGTATAAATTATCATCGTCATCATTTGCAAGGTTTTTATTAAAGATAGCTCTTGCTTTTTTATAATAATTTTTTGATACAGCTAGCATACGTGTGGTAAAATTTTTGGAGTTTATTATAAAACTTTCCTTATAATAACCTAGATATAGTTTAAACTTTTCTCCGTATTTTTTTCCCTTCAATGCGTCATTAAGTCTTTGCCTTCTATCACTTGTATCTGCATAACTATTATTCTTAGCTACTTTTTCCAGTCCAGTAATAGCATACACAAGTTCGCTTTGCCCATTACCGTCAACTCCTGCTATGCAAACAATTTCTCCACGTTTTACCGTAAATGAAACGTTTTTTACCGCCTTGTTTCTATGCAGTCGAGAATCTACTGTAACGTTTTCAACCTTTAATATTTCTTCATTGGTATCCATAGCAATTTTTTCTACTGTAAATTCAACGTCACGCCCAACCATCATTTTAGACAGCTCTTCTTTAGTTGTTTTACTAATTGCAAACGTGCCTATCCCTTTGCCCTTTCTAAGAACTGTGCAACGGTCGGCAACTTCCATTATTTCATTTAGTTTGTGTGTAATAAATAAAATTGACTTGCCTTCGTTTTTTAAATTATGCATAATTTGCATAAGTTCTTTTATTTCTTGTGGCGTTAGCACTGCTGTTGGCTCATCAAATATCAATATTTCGTTGTCACGGTAAAGCATCTTTAATATCTCTACCCTTTGCTGCATACCTACCGATAAATTTTCGATATACGCATCTATATCTACCTTAAGCCCATACTTTTCTATCAGGCCAACAACTTTTTCTCTTGCTTTGCGAATATTTAAAAAACCTATCTTACTTGGCTCAACGCCTAGTATTATATTCTCCAGTACCGTAAAAACCTGTACCAGCTTAAAATGTTGATGAACCATTCCAATTCCTAAATCGTTGGCGTCGTTTGGATTGTTTATCCTCACCTGCTTACCGTTTTTTCTTATCTCTCCTTTTTCCGCTTGATAAAGACCGAAAAGCACACTCATAAGCGTGGATTTGCCTGCACCGTTTTCACCAAGCATTGCGTGAATTTCTCCTTTTTTTAGTTGCAACGTAACGTTATCATTTGCGACAACTCCTGGAAATTCTTTTGTTATATTTAGCATTTCTATGATGTTTTCCAAAGATAATTACCTCTTTTTATGTAAAAAAGGGCATAATCCGCCCTTTATAAAAAATATTTAGTCTACGTTTGTATTGGGGTTAGCCTCAGGTGTTGCAACAAGTGAAACGTTTACCTTTGTTAATCCTAATTGAGTTTCGATTTCTTCCACAGTAGCTACGCCCGTTTCAGCGGCAATAGTAATTTCACGCTTAACGACTACGTCACCATTTACCAATTTTTGATAGATAGCGTCATATGCTTCTTTATTGAAAGATACAAATCTGTCAAAAGCATTGGCATTGGCATCGCCAATTACCATTGTTGGCAACCCTATTCCACCATTTTGGGAGTCGAAAGTTGTAGTCTTACCACCATAAGTTGCGCTAAAAGAACCATTGTAAATAGATGCAAGAACCGCTTGTACAGAAGTTGCTAGTCCTTTTGTTGCGCTGGTTATAACTGTTTCGCTGTCATATCTTTGGTCAACGTCAACACCGATAACCTTTCCATTCTCCGTTTCTGCAGCAGCTGCCATAACTGATTTACCAACACTACCACCACAGCCGAATATTACTTGTGTGCCATTATTATAAATAGTGGCAGCAGTATTTTTGTTAGTTGGTGTTTCTGCAAAATCGCCTGTATAGTGATAAGTTGCTAAAATGGGAGTAGTTAATTCTAGTTGGTTTGCCGCATATTCTGCTCCTTGCAAATAGCCGTAGCCGAAAGCTTGAACAGCAGGTACTGCCATACCGCCCATAAATCCGATATTTCTATAACCGTCCATTACTGCCGCATATCCTGCCAAGAATCCCGATTCTTGTTCAGAATACATTATTGACGCTACGTTTGGCTTGGTTTCATACGTTTCATAATCAGCTGTATGAGGGGCGCCGTCTAGTAGTATAAAGGTTACTTCGGGATATTTTGTTTGAGCCTCATATACCGGTGTTTCAAACAAATATCCAGGTGTTACGACAATTTTCGCTCCGCCTTTAACTGCCAGATCTATTGTTGCTAGGTAGGCTTCGTCGGTAGCCGCTTCGGGTTTGTAATACTTTCTACTAATATCATTGTTATTAGTATAAGCAAGTACTCCTTCCCAAGCGCCTTGATTAAATGACTTGT